>CAZYGP010000005.1:377-27856 GCA_964647265.1 uncultured Acidimicrobiaceae bacterium
TTGCCGAGAAGGGCTACGAGGTCCACGGGGCAGGCACCGCCCTCGATGGCCTGCAGCTCATCGTGGGTTCTTCGCCCGATGTCGTCGTTCTCGACATGGGCCTTCCCGATCTCGACGGCGGCGAGTTGCTCAAGATGATTCGTGCTGTCACCGACGTTCCTGTCGTGGTCGCCACGGCCCGAAGCGAGGACCGTGACGTCATCCGGACCCTCGACGCAGGAGCGGACGACTACCTCGTGAAGCCGTTCAGCGTCGAACAGCTCGAGGCGAGGGTGCGCGCTGTGTTGCGGCGTGCGTCGAGCGACGCCTCACGGCCGATACTCACCGTCGGGGGATTGAGGCTCGACCCCGACGCGCGGCTCGCAACCCTCGATGGTGACGTCGTCCACCTCAGCCCCAAGGAGTTCGACCTCCTCGTACACCTCGCCGAGCACGAAGGAACGGTCGTCTCGAAGCGACAGCTCATGGCCGAGGTGTGGCGCCAGCCTTACGGCGGCTCCGAGAAGACCGTGGATGTCCACCTGTCGTGGATACGAAAGAAGCTGGGCGAATCCGCCGCCGAGAGTCGATACCTCGAGACGGTCCACGGCGTCGGGGTCAAGCTCGTCGATCCCACATGAGAAGGCGCCTCGCGCTCCTGAGCCTTGCCGTCGCCTCCCTCGTCGTCGTAGCGTTCCTCATCCCTGTTGGCATCCTGATCCGGAACCAGGCACAGACGCGAGCACTCAGCAGCGCAGAGCGCGATGCTCAGTCCGTGGCGGCCGCCATCGCCGTGTTGGCACCGGCATCGCCGAGTGGTGTCGTGACACCGGAGTACGCACGGGCCGTCCTCGGGCGATTCGGGAACCCCGCCGAGCTGAGTGTGATCTTCGTCGACGACACCGTGGTCGGTGGTGTCGCGGTCCCGTCGCGCAACGTCGAACAGGCACGGCGCGGGGCTGCGTTCACTGCGGCGGCGGAAGGAGGCGCCGAGGTCCTCGTCCCCGTCCTGCTCCCGGATGCCCCGGGTAGCACGGACGGCACGGTGGTCGTCCGAGCGTTCGTCACGGATGCCGAGCTGACGAGGGGCGTTCGCGTTGCGTGGCTCATGCTCCTCGGACTCGCCGTGGCCATCATCGCCATCGCAGTACTCGCCGCCGATTGGCTCGGTCGATCCGTCGTCCGACCGGTGACCGAGTTGTCCCAGGCGGCCCATCGGTGGGGCGAGGGACTGCTCGACACCCGTGTCCGGCCGGGCGGTCCGCAGGAGATCGCCGAAGTCGGCGAGGCCTTCAACACGCTGGCAGGTCGCCTCGATGCCCTGTTGGCGGCCGAGCGCGAGTCCGTTGCGGATCTCTCGCACCGACTGCGGACCCCTCTCACCGCGCTGCGCCTCCAATCCGAAACCCTTGCGGACCCGGGGGAGAGTGAGGCCCTTCGCCACGACATCGACGAGCTCGAGCGTGAGATCGACAGGCTCATCCGCTCTGCTCGAGGCCGCTCGATCGGGACGGCGAGCGAAAAGGACGTCGATCTCGGTGAGGTCGTGGCGCATCGGGCAGCCTTCTGGCAAGTCCTCGCGGACGAACAAGGACGCGCAACCGCGATCCGCGTGGGAGAGGGATCGCATCCGGTGGCCCTCGCACGGACGGACCTCGGTGCGCTGGTCGACGTCCTCGTGGAGAACGTCTTCGCCCACACTCCGGCAGGAAGCGGGTATCGGCTCACCGTCCGCCGTCAGGCAGACGGGTGTCCGGTCCTGATCGTTTCGGACGACGGTCCCGGTTTTGTGGACCTCGGGGCGGCGAGACGTGGAACCTCGGCTGCGGGTTCCACGGGGCTCGGACTCGACATCGTGGTCCGAACCGCTGAACGGACGGGTGGTGGTGTCCGAATCGGATCATCGCGCGACGGGGGAGCGGAGGTCACCGTCGTGTTCGGGAGCCCGTTGGCTGCCGTCGGGGGTTAGGAAGGCGCTCAGCTCGGCGAGTCGAGCCCGATCCACCTCGTAGTACGCCCACCTCCCACGCTGCTGCCTCGTGACCAGGCCCGCTTCGAGGAGCACCTTGAGGTGATGGCTGACGGTCGGTTGGCTCACTGCGAGCGGTTCCGTCAGATCGCACGCGCACTGCTCTTGGGAGGCCGCGATCAGGCTGTAGAGCCTGAGACGGGTCGGATCGGACAGTGCCTTGAGGCGCCCAGCCATCTCCGTGGCCGATGCCTCATCGAGTGGGCTGCAGCACAGCGGTTCACAGCAATCCATACATCCTCTTCCTTGACTCATAGATGGATATCTATATCATATCATATAGATAGTAGTCTATATGACACGCCATGTGGATGTTCCCGTCCGATTGGCCGGGTGTTGGGCGGAAGGAGGTGAAACCTGTGATCGATGAAACATGCTGTCCGGACGAAGATTGTTGCGGCGTTCCTTGTTGCTGAGCCGACGTTGACGACGAACCCGACCGAACGTGCGCCCACCGGACCGGTGGGCGCACGTTCGTGGGAGAATCGGGGCGAACACGAGGAGAAGCGCCCATGACCACCACAATCGTGCCTGCCACCGCCGAGGATCCGCCGGGGGGATATCCGTCGGACTGGGAACAGAGCGTCGTGCTCAAGGACGGCGGGACCATGCGCATCCGCCCGATCGCACCCGGCGACGCCGACGGCCTCCAGGACCTCGTCCGGTCGATGTCGTCCGAGAGCAGCTACTTCCGATTCTTCAGGGTGAAGAAGGAGCTGACCGCCGAGGAGCTCCACGACTTCACGATCCTCGACTACACCACGAGGATGGCCTTCATCGCCATCCTCGATGGCCGCATCGTCGGCGTCGGCAGGTACAACACGGCCGCTGACGACCCGAACCTCGCCGAAGTGGCGTTCACCGTCGCCGACGGCATGCAGGGCCGCGGCATCGGAACGGTTCTCCTGTTCCGTCTCTCGGCATACGCACGATCGCGCGGCATCACCGGCTTCCGAGCCTTCCTGCTCGCGGAGAACCACGCAATGATGCGGGTGTTCCGCAACGCTGGGTTCAGCCTCACGCGCGAGATCGACGAAGGCGTGTACACGGTCAGCTTCCCGACGACTGAGTCCGACGCCGTCCTCGAGGCAGAGGGCGAGGCCGAACGCAGGGCGACGGCGGCCAGCCTGATGCCGATCTTCTACCCGCAGTCGATCGCGGTCATAGGTGCAAGCCGCAACAAGGCCTCCATTGGTGGACGGCTGTTCAACAACATCATCAACGCCGACTACCGGGGGCCTGTCTATCCGGTGAACCCGAAATCCCCGTTCATCCGGTCCATTCCCACGTACCCGTCGGTGAAGGACATTCCCGTGCCTATCGACCTCGCCTTCATCGTCGTGCCCGGCCCGAACGTGATCGACGTGGTCAGGGAGTGCGCGGAGAAGGGGGTGAAGGGGCTCTGTGTGATCTCAGCGGGCTTCTCGGAGACCGGTGAAGCCGGCGCTCGAGCTGAGGAGCAGCTCCTCGAAGTCGTCCGAGCCGGTGGTATGCGCATGATCGGCCCCAACTGCATGGGGCTCCTGAACACGGACCCTGCCGTGAGCCTCGATGGGCAGTTCGGTCCGCTTCCGGCACGACAGGGCAATGTGGCGATGTCCAGCCAGTCAGGAGCTCTCGGACTCGCCATCCTCGACTATGCACGGAACCTCGGAATCGGGATATCGACGTTCGTCTCGGTCGGCAACAAGACCGATGTGTCCGGCAACGATCTGCTCCTCTTCTGGGAGGACGATCCCAACACGGACGTGATCCTGCTGTATCTCGAGTCGTTCGGGAATCCGAGACGGTTCGGCCGAATCGCACGGCGGATCGGCAGGCGCAAGCCCATCGTGGCCGTGAAGTCCGGCCGCACGGCCGCTGGAGCGAGGGCGGCTTCGAGCCATACGGGCAGCCTCGCCAGCAGCGACGTCGGTGTGGATGCCCTGTTCCGCCTAGCGGGCGTGATCCGCGTCGACACGCTCGAGGAGCTCTTCGACGTGACCGCGCTCGTGTCCAATCAGCCGGTACCTTCGGGGCGCAGGGTCGGGCTGATCACCAACGCCGGTGGTCCTGCGATCCTCGCCGTGGATGCCCTCGAATCCCAGGGGCTCGAGGTGCCCCAGCTCTCCGACGAACTCCAGGCGAGGATTCGCTCGTACCTGCCTGCCGACGCGTCCGTCACGAACCCTGTTGACATGATCGCTGCCGCAGGACCTGCCGAGTACAGGCAGACGATCGAGATCCTGATGGCAAGCGACGAGATCGACACGCTCATCACGCTGTTCATCCCTGCGTCGAGCGAGGGGGTTCCGGAGACGGCCACCGCCATCAAGGAGGCGGTCGAAGGATCCTCACACGACAAGACCTTCATCAGCGTCTACATGCACAGCGGTGGAGCACCGACGGAGCTTGCGTCACGCATGGCGAAGTTCCCCGTCTTTCCGTTCCCCGAACGCGCTGCGAGGGCGCTGCGGAGGGCCGTCCAGTATGCGGAGTGGCTCGATGAGCCGATCGGTGAGCATGTGGTGTTCGATGATGTCGACAAGGCCGCGGCCCGCGGCATCGTGGAACGTGCCCTCGACGGTGTCGACGAGTCGGGCGCATGGCTCGATCCCGACTCTGTGGACGCCATCCTCCGCGCGTACGGTGTCCACATACCCCGTTCGGCCGTGGTGTCGACACCCGAGGAGGCGGTGGTCTTCGGTGAGGCGGTCGGCGGCCCGATCGTGCTGAAGGTCGTTTCGCCATCCGCCGTCCACAAGTCGGATGTCGGTGGTGTCGCACTCGACATCTCCGGTGAGGAGGCGATCCGCTCCGCCTACGAGCAGGTCGTGAACGCGGTTCCCGATCCCGAGGGCGTCCTCGTGCAGGAGTTCGTGCACGGCGGCCACGAGGTCCTCATCGGCATGGTCGAGGATCCCAACTTCGGTCCACTCATCGTGTTCGGACTCGGCGGCGTCTTCGTCGAGCTGATCGGGGACGTCGCGTTCCGCATCCATCCACTGACCGACGTCGATGCGAGGGCGATGATCGGCGAGGTGAAGTCTGCGCGCCTGCTCGAGGGGTATCGCGGAGGACCCGAGGGCGACATCGACGCCGTCGTGGACACGCTGTTGCGGGTGTCCGCCCTCATCGAGGACCTTCCCGAGATCTTCGAGATGGACCTCAACCCCGTCAAAGTCGGCACGCCGGGGGACGGCGTGCGTATCGTGGACGCCCGGATCAAGGTACGGCCCGTGCAGGGGAGTTGGATCCCGTCTCGAGCCGACATGCCCTTCACGCTGTGAGGAGGTGGGGATGCACGTCCGGGACCTGATGACAACCGATGTCGTGGCAGTCGGGCCCACCACGTCGACGCGCGACGCCGCCCGGATGATGTTCCGATATCGCGTCTCCGGCCTGCCCGTCGTGGATCCCGACGACCACGTGCTCGGGATCATCACCGAGGGGGACTTCCTCGAGATGGAGCTCAAGCGAGTCGACCATGGCGAGATCGCACCCGAGGTGAGGGACATCATGTCGCATTCGGTGCTGTCGGTGGCTCCCGACCTCGAGGTCATGGATGCGGCCCGCTTCATGCTGGAGCACTCCGTCAAGCGGGTCCTCGTGATCGAGGACGGCAAGATGGTCGGCATCATCTCCCGGTTCGACATCGTCGCCGCCTTCACACGGCCCGACGACCTCATCGAGGATGAGATCCGTGAGGACCTCATTCGAAGGGTCCTCTTCGTCGACCCCCAGACGGTGGACGTCAGCGTCGCCAACGGCGTCGTGACGTTCGTCGGCACCATCGGCACCCGCACGGAGGCTCGTCTGGTGGAGGAGCTCGCGAGGCGTCTCGACGGTGTCGTCGGGGTGGAGAACCAACTCGACTGGCGGATCGACGACACGGGAACCGATGGTCGGGAAGGGTGAAGCCCGCGGCCACGGGAATGTGACGATCGCCTGGGAGGGAATGGACCCCACGACGGCGGAGATCTGTTTCGCCCATGCGAACGGCTTCACGAAGGGCCTGTGGCGACCGATTGCCCACGGGGTCAGCGAGCGCCACATCGACATGCGGTGGGTGTCGTACGACCTGCGTGGTCACGGCGAAAGCGGCGCAGGCTCGCCGCCATACCGGTGGGACATCCATGGACTCGACGCGCTCGGGCTCGTCGGGGAGGCGACAGGGTTCCTCGGCGTGGGGCACTCGATGGGCGGCACCGCCCTGGTACGGGCGGAGCTGCACCGTCGCGGCACGTTCGAGCGACTCATCCTGATCGAGCCGATCATCTTCCCCCCTCCCTTCGAGCGCGCGGACATACCCCTTGCGCGCATCGCGGAGAAGCGACGTCGGGTGTTCAGGGACCGCTCCCACGCCAGGGAGCGCTTCGCCGAGGGCGCCTTCGCCGACTGGGATCGTGAGGTCCTCGACCTCTACGTCGACCATGGATTCGCCCAGGGTCCCGAAGGATGGACGATCAGGTGTGACCCCGCCCTCGAGGCTGACAACTACCGCGAGGGAGGCAACCACGACACCTGGGATCGGCTCGACGAATTGGACATCCCTGTCGTGCTGGTGACGGGCGAGAGATCTGATACGCACCACGGTGCCTACCTCGATGCCCTCGTGGGGCGATTCCCGGATGTCGAGCTCGTCGTCATCGAAGGCGCGGGCCACCTCGTGCCGATGGAGAGGCCAGGGGCGATCGCGGACCTGGTGGCGGTTGGCTACGAAGCGATCCACATTCGCTGATCGCGGCGACCGCGCTGGGGTCGGTACCATTTCCCGATGAACCTCGTGACCCGTGACGAAGTCGCCGCACTCTCGGCCCAGTTGGCACCCGAGGGCGGATTACGGGTCGCACGGCTCGATGCGACGATCGATCCCTTCGACTTCGCCCGCACGGGGGCGGCACTCGTGGATCGGGCGGTTGCGATGGCCCTTCCGTCAGGGGATCGCCTCGTCGGGCTCGGTACGGCGTGGCACCGAGCCGAGCGTGGGCAAGATCGTTTTCGCCGGATACGCGAGGCGATCGGTGGGATCGACGACGAGGACCTCGTGCTGTTCTTCGGGTACTCGTTCCTCGATGAGATCGTCCCAGGTGGACGGTGGCAAAATTACGCGCCTGCCGAGGCCTTCATCCCACGAATCGGCATCCAGCGCATCGGTGGTCGCACGAAACTCGTGATCGCCATTCCCCCGGGAGAGCGACCCGAAGCCACGCTCGATCTCCTGTCGACCATGAAACATCCAGAGCCGATCCCTGTCGTCGACTTCGGTGACCACACGATCGAGTCGCACCCCGGCGTGGCCGAGTGGGCCGGCATCGTCGATTCGGCCAGGAAGGTCATCGAGGCAGGTGAACTCGACAAGGTGGTCCTCGCCCGGTCCGTGAGGGTCACCAACACAGAGCCTGTCGCGATCCTTCGCGTGTTCCGCCAACTCGTGGCCTCGTATCCGCAGTGCTACACCTTCGCCTGGAAGTCAGGAGACAGTGTGTTCATGGGATCGAGCCCCGAACTCCTCGCACGGGTCGTGGACGGAGAGTTCCGGTCCAACCCGCTCGCAGGGTCCGCCGCCCGAGGCGAGGGTGAGGAGGAGGATGCCGAGATCGGATCCCGACTCCTCAGGTCTGCCAAGGATCAAGAGGAGCACCGTCTCGTCGTCACGGACATGGCAGAGCGCTTGGGATCGCTCGTCCCGAACCTCACCGTTCCACCGAGCCCGTCGCTGAAGAAGATGGCAACCGTCCAACACTTGTCGACGGTCATGGAAGGTCACGTCGGCGGCGGCGTGGGAGTCATCGACGTCGTGGACGCCGTTCATCCGACGCCCGCAGTCGGCGGCGTCCCGAGAGCCCGGGCAATCGCCCACATCGCGGCCCATGAAGGGATTGACCGTGGTTGGTACACCGGGGGCATCGGATGGGTCTCCCCCGGTGGGAACGGTGAGGTGGCCATCGGCTTGCGGTGCGGCCTCATCGACGGGGCGACGACGGACCTGTTCGCCGGTGCGGGCATCGTTGCTGACTCCGATCCGGCATCGGAAGTGGTCGAGACGCGGCTGAAGCTACGTCCGCTCCTCGATCTGATCGCTGCGACGTAGCGCATCGGCGACCGCGGCAGCGATCGTCCGGTGATCGGACACCAAGCGGGCCCTGTCGGTCACGACCTCGATCAGTTCAGGACCGCGGATCGGGCGCGCCACCGCATCCTCGAGTGACGAGCGATCGTCGATGCGCCACGAGCTGACACCGAAGGCGCGGGCGATTCCGGCGAGGCCGAGTCCGTGCGGCGTGCCCCAATGACGTTCGTACACATCGGTATCGATGAACGGGGAGCTTCCCTGCGGCAGGAACGAGAAGATGCCACCCCCGTCGTTGTTGACGACCACGATCCTCAACGGAACGTCGAGTGCCGCCGCCTCGCCGAGGGCTGTGGCGTCGTGGAGGAGCGCGATGTCACCGAGGAGGAGCGTCGTGGGAGATCCGCCGAGCGCGGCGCCGATCGCCGATGAGATCGTTCCGTCGATCCCGTTCACTCCCCGGTTGGCGAGGACGACGAGGTCGTCCCGCCGGTCCGTGAAGGTATCGACGTCGCGGATCGGTCGCGACGACGCGACGTAGAGGGTCGAGCCTTCCGGTGCTGCGGCTCCGACAACACGCGTGATCGCAGGTTCGTTCGGGAACTCCAGGGCTTCGATGGCCACGGTCATCGCTTCGGTTGCGAAGGCGTCGAGTCGCTTCCATCGGTTTGCGAACGTTCCATCACGGCGGGGGGTCGGCAGATCGTTCAGTGCATCGAGGAGTGCCGTCGGATCGAGGTCCAGGTGCACCGATGCCGATCCAAGGGGATCGCCGTAGCGGCCGTCGTCGACGAGGATCTGTTCCACACCACACGCGGAGAGCCATTGCCACAGCGGCTTGGAGGTTGGGAGGGCGCCAAGGCGGATCACGAGGTCGGGCGGGTCTGCATCGAGGACGGGATATCCGCCTGCCTGGGTCTGGGCGAGCAGGTCGCTCCGGTGGATCACGTTTGTGCCCGTCACCGATGCCTGGGGATCGGCGAAGATCGGCGCACCGATCGTGAGGGCGAACCTCTCTAGCGCCTGGCCGAAGCCAGGCCGCTGTCGACCGCCCGCGATGATCATCACGGACCTATCGGTGAATGACGGCAATGCATCGGGATCCGACTCGATCGGCCGCTCCATGACGGGCATCGGAGCGGGGTCCGAAGGGACGGGTACGGAGTCGGGGACCAGGGGCTCGTCGAACGCGACGTTCACGTGCACGGGACCCGGGGTGCCACCGATCGCCTGCGACACTGCCTCGTGGGCGAGCTGGCGACCGTCGCTCATCTCGTCCGCATCGAGGAATCGTTTCACGTGACGGCCGTAGAGCTCGACCTGGTCCATCGCCTGGGGGGCAGCGGTGCCACGAAGCCTGACGGGCCTGTCCGCCGTCACCACGACGAGCGGCGTGGACGACCGGTCGGCCTCCACGATGGAAGGGAGGTACTGGGCCGCAGCTGATCCCGACGTGCACATCACCACCGCGGGAAAGCCCGTACGTTTGGCGTAGCCGAGTGCCATGAAGCCTGCGGATCTCTCGTCGCGCACGTTGCGGTCCGTGATGCGCGGCTCGATCGCCGCGGCGAGGATCAAGGGTGTGTGGCGGGAGCCCGGGGACACGAACACTTCTCTCACGCCGCCGTCCGCGAGGCCGCCGACGAACCGTGCGGCGAATCCGGCGTTTCGGTCGGCGGTGGTCACGCTGTGAGGCTATCGGATCTCAGAATGCGATTCCCAGGGCGAGGAGCAGGCCCGCGAACAGCTGGACCTGCGCGGTTCCCTTGAGCACTTCGATCAGTGGTGGGCCCTCCGTCTCGGTGTTGATGGTGCGCACCAGCGGGATCGTCAGCGGGGCAACGACGAGCGCGATCATCGCCATGAACGGCAGCCATCCGACGAGCGACCCGACGAGGATGACGCCGAATGCCCCGAACACCGTCGCCGAGTACAGGCGCCGTGCGCGGGTCCTGCCGAGGACGACGGCGAGCGTTCGCTTCCCGGCGCGTTGATCAGTGTCGATGTCGCGGATGTTGTTCGCCTCGAGGATCGCCGCGGCGAGCAGTCCCATCACGACGCCGCCCGCCCACACGGCTGCCGGAACGGAGGGGCTGAACACATATCGGGTACCGGCTGTCGCGACCAGGCCGAAGAACACGAACACGAAGGCCTCGCCGAGCCCGTAGTAGCCGTACGGGATCGGCCCATTCGTGTAGCCGAGTGCGGCGACGATCGAGATGGATCCGATCACCAGGATCGGCCATCCCGCGTACCAGATCAGGTAGATCCCGCCGACGGCAGCTGCTCCGAACGCGATGGCGATGGCTCGCTTCATGTCGGCCTCGCTGATGATCCCGCTCGCCACGGCACGCGTCGGCCCGATCCGTGCCTCGGTGTCGGCACCCTTCTGGGCATCAGCGAGGTCGTTCGCGAAGTTGACACCGATCTGGATCATGAGCGCGCAGAAGAGGACGACGAGGAAGGGAACGAAGGCGAACACGCCGTCCCTCCACGCGCTCGAGGATCCGATCAGCACGGGGCCGATTGCGGCCGACAGCGTTGCGGGCCGCGCCGCCATGATCCACGGATTCTGTGGTTGGTCGCTCACAGGTCAGTACTGCCAGGGAAACCCTGTGTAGTCCGCGGCCCGCTTCTCGAGGAACGAGTCCCTGCCCTCCTGGGCCTCCTGTGTGCCGTACGCCAGCCTCGTCGCCTCTCCCGCGAACAGCTGCTGGCCGACCATCCCATCGTCGGGGAGGTTGAAGGCATACTTCAGCATCTTCTGTGCCGTCGGGGACTTGGCCGTGATCTCGCGTGCCCAATCGAGGGCGGTGGCCTCCAGTTCGTCATGGGGAACGACTGCGTTGACCATGCCCATGTCGAATGCCTCCTGTGCGGAGTAATCCCGTCCGAGGAAGAACACCTCCCTGGCGCGCTTCTGGCCGACCTGCCTCGCGAGAAGCGCGGATCCATACCCTCCGTCGAAGCTGGCGACGTCAGCATCGGTCTGCTTGAAGATCGCATGCTCACGCGATGCGATCGTGAGGTCGCACACGACGTGCAGGCTGTGCCCGCCCCCAACCGCCCATCCGGGGACGACGGCGATGACGACCTTCGGCATGAATCGGATGAGGCGCTGGACCTCGAGGATGTGAAGCCTGCCCATCCGGGTCGGATCCACTCCCTCGTCGCCGCCTCCCGTGTCGTACCGGTACCCATCCCTGCCGCGGATGCGTTGGTCGCCCCCCGAGCAGAATGCCCACCCGCCGTCCTTGGGGGAGGGGCCATTCCCCGTGAGGAGGACACATCCGATGTCGGAGGTCATCCGGGCGTGGTCGAGGGCCGTGTACAGCTCGTCGACCGTGTGTGGGCGGAAGGCGTTGCGAACCTCCGGTCGATCGAACGCGATCCTGACCGCGCCGAGGCGCGTGGCCCTGTGATACGTGATGTCGGTGAACTCGAAACCATGGACCGGTTCCCATGCCGATGCGTCGAAGATGTCGGAAACCACGGTTCCTCCGATGAAGCGTTGCCAGCGATACTGTAACGAGCCATGGATCCCGCCTCCTCGTACGCTGCGAACCGGATGCGCAACCCCTCTGACTGGATCGACCGATGGGCCGACGAAGCCCCGGAACGGACCGCACTCTGGTTGGCGGACGGCTCGGTCACCTACGGCCAGCTGCGCGACCTCATCCACGCCCGTATCCGAAGTGCACGTGACGAGTTCGATGAGGGGGACGTCGTCCCGACCCTGGTGAGGCTCGATCTTGCGAGCATCGTCGAGATCTTCACCCTCTCATCGCTCGGCGCGGTTCCCCTTCCGTTCACCACCACGCCGTTCCCGAGGCCCGCCGCTGCGCGTGCCCCCGGTGCCGTCATCGCGGTGGCGACGTCGGGATCCTCCGGCGGTAAGCGGGTGGTTCCGCTCACGATGGCCAACCTGAAATCCTCCGTCGCGGCGTCACGACGGCGGCTCGGAACGGGTGCAGACGACAGCTGGTTGTTGACGCTCCCCATCGACCACATCGCGGGACTTTCCGTCCTCTTCCGGACGTTCGAGGCAGGAGGGACCGCCATCGTGTCGGCGTTCGGTTCCGACACGGCCCGGATCATCGACAGGACCCTGCCGACCGTCGCCTCGCTCGTGCCCACCATGGTGTACCGGCTGCTCGAGACGGGTCCCTCGTCCCTCGCCGGCATCGGGACGGTTCTCGTCGGCGGTGGTCCGCTGCGAGCATCGATCGCCGATCGCGCACGGGTGGAGGGGGTCGACCTCGTAGCGACATACGGCAGTACCGAGACATCTTCGCAGGTGGCCACGATGGCGCGGGGCGAACAGTTGCGAGGACCCGGGTATGTCGGGCAGCCCCTCGATGGCTTCACCGTGGGGATCGAACCAGCCACCGAGGGCGACGGACGGACGGGAACCATCCTGGTCGACGGCCCCGCGGTCTACGGCGGCTATCTCGGCGAGCCCGCGCGGGTCGGGCCGCACCGATCCGGCGACATCGGGTTCCTCGACGGTGACGGCGCACTCACGGTTCTCGGGCGAACCGACGACGTGATCGTCAGCGGTGGCGAGAACGTGTCACTCGTCGGGGTCGCCGATGCGCTGAACGGGTTCGCAGGCGTATCCGACGTGGCCGCCGTCGCCCTGGCCGACGAGGAGTGGGGGAGCGTCATCGGAGCGGTGGTCGTCACCAACCGCTCGATCGAGTCACTCCGCGATGAGGCACGCGACCGCCTCGACAAGTCGATGGTGCCACGGCGATGGATCGTGGTCGATCACATCACCCATCTCGAGAACGGGAAGCACGATCGGGCTGCGATCGACGCGATGTTTCTGCGATAGGGTGATGGCATGGACTTGGGACTAAGCGGCCGATATGCGCTTGTTGCGGCCGCCTCGCGCGGGCTCGGAGCCGCGATCGCCAGGACCCTCGCCGCGGAGGGATGTACCGTCGAGATCTCATCCCGTTCCCTCGATCGTGCACAGGCGACCGCGGACGCGATCCGGTCGGAAACAGGTGGCACGGTCACCGCGGCCGCGCTCGATGTCGCTGACCATCACGCCATCCGCTCATGGCTCGACGACGCCGCGGGGCGATTCGGTGGCCTCGACATCGTGATCCCGAATGCCGGGGGACCACCGGCGGCGCGCTTCGACGAGACGTCCGAGGCCGACTGGGACCACGCGTATGCACTCACCCTCCGCTCCGCCATGGCGTTCGCTGCGGGGAGCAAGCCTCACCTCTCGCCCGGCTCTGCGATGTTGTACATGACGTCGATCTCGGTGCGCCAGCCGATCTCGGCTCTTGCCTTGTCCGGTGTGTTCCGTGCCGGCGTCGCCGCGCTCACGAAGACGCTCGCAGGCGACTGGGCGCCTGACGGTATCCGTGTGAACCATCTGATCCCCGGGAGGATCGCAACCGAACGCGTCCGTGAACTCGATCAGGGAGCCGCAGAGCGGAGGGGCATCGAGGCATCCGCGGTCCGAACCGAGGCCGAGCACGCCATACCGCTCGGCCGATACGGAGAGCCGCACGAGTTTGCGGCTGCCGCGGCATTCCTCGTCTCGCCTGCGGCGTCCTACATCACGGGCGCGACGCTCCAGGTCGACGGCGGTTCGCTGCGATCAATCATGTGACCGCGACGGGCACCGTCGCAGGTCAGATGCCGAGCTTCCTGAGGAAGGCCTCGGCGTTCGGCTCGCGGCCGAGGAATGCCCTGAGGTGGTCCCACGCATCCCGCGAACTTCCTGTGGCCAGCACCTCGCTGCGGTACCTGCGACCCACCTCGGGGGAGAGGACACCGTCGCGCTCGAAGATCGAGAACATGTCGTCCCCGTACACCATGGACCACAGGTATCCGTAGTAGCCCGCGTCGTATCCGCCCATGAGGTGTCCGAACGAGGCGGCGAAGAACGTCCCCTCGTGCAAAGGGAGGAGCGTGTAGTCGTTCGACGTGCGTTGGAGGTAGTCAAGGTCGGGGCGCGGACCCGCCGTGTGGATCGCGAGGTCGAACCGGCCGAGGGAGACCTGGCGGAGGGTCAGCAGGCCGATGTTCTGGTCACGAGCAGCGACCAGCCCTTCCACCAGTGCATCCGGAATTGGCTCGCCCGTTTCGTGGTGGACCGCGAACCGCCGTAGGACGTCGGTGTTCCACATCCAGTTCTCCATGATCTGGGATGGCGCTTCGACGAAGTCCCACTCGGTGTCGAACCCTGCGAAGCGTTGGACGTCGACCTCCGTCAAGCAGGTGTGGAGGACGTGCCCGAACTCGTGCCAAAGGGTCACCGCCTCGTCGTGCTTGAGGAGTGATGGGGTGGTTCCACTCGGTTTGGTGAAGTTCGCGGCCACGGCGGCGACGGGAAGGGTGAGGGCGCCGTCCCGGTCGCGGCGGCGGTTCACCACGTTCCAACACGCCGCATGCGTGAACTTGCCATCGCGGGGGTGGAGGTCGAGGTGGAACACGGCGAGCGGTTCGTGGGTGGTTGCATCGTCGATCCGGTACGTGATCACGTCGTCGTGCCACGTCGGATGGTCGGGGAGTTCGACGTACTCCACCCCGAGCACGTCACCGGTGACATCGAGCATCCCGGCCACGACGTTGTCGAGGGCGAAGTACTTCGCGACCTCGTTCTGGTCGATGCCGAAGTCGCGCTTCTGCTGCAGGGTGTGGTAGTACGGACGGTCCCACGGCTGGAGTCCTGCACCGGGATGGTCCTCGCGCAGGAGTGACTCGAGCTCCGCTTTCTCGCCAGCCGCGAGGCGTGACAGCCCCGGGATGACCGAGGAGTACAGGTCCTCCACGGATACGGGATCCGCCATCTTGACCTCCATGGCGAACTCGGCCCAATCGGCGTAGCCGAGGAGCGTCGCGATCTCGTATCGGATCCCGATCGCCTCCTCGAGGAGCACGCGGTTGACGTCGACGGCACGATTGAAGTACTTGAACTGAAGTTCCCTTCGCTGGTGGCGCAGCGGCGCCTGCTCGATGAAGGGAACGTAGGCGGGGTAGTCGAGGGTCACGCGGACGGTGCCCTCCTCGTCGCCCGGTTCGAGGGACTCCAGGTAGGTCGGTGGAAGGTCGGCGATGTCTGCGAGGGGAATGTCGAGGTGGTCCTTGTACTCCGCGATGTTGCGGGCGAATTCGACCTGGAGGGCGATGAGGCGGGTTCGCAGCACCTGGACCCTCGTGCGGTCCTCGCTCGAGAGGTCGTGCCCTGCCCTCCGCAGGTCCCTCACCCACTCGGAGAGCGATCTCGCCTCGAGCCCCTCGAGACCCTCGCCATCGACCGCCATCACCGCGTCGTACACATCGCGGCGTGCGAGCAGGTCGCTCATCCATGTCGCAAGGGCCTGTTCCGCCTCGTTACCCGCATCCCTGACGTCCTTGTCCGGATGGAAGTTTGCGAGGAGTGGGCCGTACCCGTTCGCATCCTGGATGGTCCCGACAGCGGCATCCAATGGTGCGATTCGATCGAGGAAGGACGAGCCGGTCGCTCCGTTCGCGGAGTCGACCAAGCTGTCGGCCCGCGCCATCGCGGCGGCAGTCGCCGCCCGGATCGACGCGGCGGTCGCTGAGGAGAGGTCGTAGGCCATCGTGTCAGGGTACCGGTGGCATCGTCGGTCAGGAATCGGCGACGGCGCCGACGACAACGGTCACGGGGAGGTGGTTGGTGCCGATCGCCGGTCCGGTCTCGAGGGAGAACGGGGTGAGCTCGCGTGTCATGAGCACCGTGTCGATTGGGATACCGATCCACCCACCGATCACAGGAAGGCCGGATACGGGCCATGTCGACAGGTACCCGGAACCCTCCGTCGCGTCGCGAAGGCCGGTGGAGCCGAGCAACGATCGCATACCGTGGGTGTATCGCGTTGCACCGAGGTTGCCGACGACCATCATCGGACCGGTTCGCGTGTCGACGAGCGCACCGATCGCCGCAAGACGGGATGCGAGGGCGTCCGACCTTGCTGCATCGCTCGCAATCTCTCCCCAACCGGCGACCACGCTCGTGACCGCGCCGCCCGATGGAACCGAGACGATGATCAACGACTCGCTTCCGCTCGCATCGGTGGGCACCTCCTCGAAAGCGTACGGTTGGCGGCCCACGATCGTGATCCCCGGGCTGTTCGGGTCGGCCTCGACGATCAGGTCGTACGGGGAACCCTCTGCGACGAGGGGCATCAGTCGTCCGCCGGCGATGCCCGAAACGATGATCAGATCCGCCTCCGAGTCGAAGAGCCATCGAAGGATCTCACCGTCGCTGTCGATCGTGTCCGACATGTCGACGCTGACGACCCGAATCCCGTCCTCACCTGTTCCCGTCGGCTGTGACCCGGTCCATGCCGGCGCGATGACGAATCCGTTGACCACGACGGCGGCGAGGAAGACGAGGGCGGCCACACCCTGGGTCGTCAGTGAATACACGACTGCTGCCATGAAGGCAACCCAGGCGAACTGCCATCGGAAGTTGGCGAGCAGATCGAAGCCCCACCACGTCGATCCGAGGAATGCGACGACGGTCGCCAGGGATGCGAGGACGCCGACACCGAGCGATACGACGACCAGCGTCGTCCGAATCGAGCTCCCGATGCCTGTGGTCGTCGTCACGAGCCGAAAGCGTACATGAACCCGTCCCGTGAACCCACGTAGATCCGCCCATTCCACACTGCGGGGGTCGATTCGATGCATCCCCCGGTCGCCAGCGCATGGGTCCACATCTCGGTGGGATTCAGTGGATCGCTGAGGTCGTAGGCGCGCAGGGCCGACTGGTCGGAGAAGCAGTCGACGGCGATGACGAGCGCCCCATCGGCGATCACAGGCGATGACCAGGCGTTCACGCCGACATCGTCCGACCACACGATCGCGCCGTTGTCCGTCGTGATGGCGAGCAGGTTCCCGCTGTCCGTCGCGACGAAGAGGATTCCGTCCGGATGAAGTGCTGGCGTCGCCCACGCTCCGGTGTCCTGTCCCCGTGCGGCCGGGATCTCCACGCTCCACACGATGGGAGAGATGCTCGTGAGGGGGTCCCCGACGGGTATGGATGTGTCGAGCTTGACAAGCTGCCCAACCTCTCGGACACGGCGGGCAGCGGTGTTGTTGGTCTTCTCGTGATCCGCGTGGGCAACGACGTAGACGTAGCCCTCGGCGTCGACCGTGATGGTGGAGTCGACGTCATCACCCATCCAGAAGTCGAAGAACACCTCCGCCTCACCGCTCTCGATGTCGGTCAGGTCGACCCCGACGACCCGACCACCGCTCGTCGCGAAATACGCCTTCTGCTCGAAGATCGCAGTGGAATTCTCGACGGAGTGCTGACGGCCGAGGAGCTCGAAGAGGTCGTCCGTCCAGGCAGGCATTTGAAAGACCACCTCGGGCGCCACGGTGACCATCCCGTCGGCGTCGTAGCCGCGGTTGAGCTTGATGGCGAACCACCACGAGTTCTCGCCACCGACATACAGCATGTCGTCGACCACCACGGGGTTCGAGTCCCAGTCGTCGTTCCACATGCCGTCGACCGCCATTGCGTGCAATGACCAGACTTCCCGGACGTCGTCACCGTCGAGGGCGAGGATCCGGAACCGGGGGTCTCGAGACCCTGCGTAGAGCAGCGGGAAGCCGTCGGGATCGAGCGTGACCGTTCCCTTGATGATGTCGCCCATGTCGAACCCTGGTCGGAGCTGCTCGCCGGTGTCGGCGTCCAGGAAGTGGATCTGCTTGTCGTAGGCACCGAAGATCAGCTCGGTCGTCCCGTCAGCGCGTTCGTGGACGAGCGGCTGACCGGTCCACCCCGTCCCGTACCACCACTTCTCCTCCTCCCCCTCCGGTGACAGGCCCGCCATGGGGGAGTCGGGGTAGCGCCACAGCTGCTCGGGTGCCGAAGCCGGGACGGGCCCCGTCCCGAAGAAGGTCCTCGTCGGATTGCCCCGGAACATGGTGAGGCCCTCCACGGTTCCCCACGGCCCGAAGACCGTGTCGGGCGTGACGACCCCGGTCGGTCTCGGAGCGAACGTCGTGGTCGTGGACGTCGAAGTCGTGCCCTGACCCGACGTTCCCGTGGAATCCGTCGGCGCCGTCGTCTGTGGCACCGATGGTGCGGTGGTGGTCGAACTCCTCGTGTCAGCAGCGATGATGTTGTCCCCACCCGCCACACAGGACGATGCGAGGATCACGACAACGAGGAACAGGGGTGCGGCAGTGCGCATCGGGGCGAGTGTAGAAACCGGTTCCGAGTAGTCGGGGTACCCGTCGCCTCGCCAGAGGAGGCTCCTAGTCTCGGACCATGGCGTCGGTTGTCGAGTTCGGTCGGGATGTGTGGTCCAGGAGCGCTGAGCCGATCAGGCGCGCCGACCCCCTCCTCATGGGTGCGGCGATCGCGTACAACAGCCTGTTCGCACTGGTGCCACTCGCGCTCGCGTTCGCAGCGCTCCTGACGTACTTCGACCCGTCCAACCAGATCCTCACCGACTTGTATGCGGCGATGGAGACAACACTGCCCCCGGAGATCGCAGCGTTCCTCATCGACATCCTCACCCAATCCGTCGTGTGGGTTGAAAGCGCTGCCGGGTACATCCTCGTCATCTCGCTGCTCATCGCCCTGTGGTCCGGTTCACGTGCCGTGTATGCGGTGCAGAAGGCGCTGCGAGCCGTTGCTGGCGAGCGCGACGAGCGCGGATACCTCCGCTCGCGCCTGTTGGGTGTCGCGGTGACGGTGGTGGGTGGGATCGGCATCCTCGGCGCATACGCCGTCGGACTCCTCGGTAACCGCATCTGGAGCGCCATCGCCGACCTCTTCGGCGTCGGTGGGACGGGGATGGCCCAGGTGATCGTCGCGGTGATCGCCGTTGCGTTCGTGTGGTTCCTGCTGTGGGCCATCTACCACTGGGGGCCACCGCAGCCCATGGCGCACGCAGGCCTCGTTGCGGGCATGGTCGCGGGGCTCGTGGTGTTCGGGACGCTCCTGGCAGCGAGGCTGGCCCCAGAGATCGACTCCGGGACGATCGCCGTGATCGGGACGGCGGGTGTCTTCCTCGTGTGGCTGTACTACATCGGCATCGTCGTCGTCGCTGCACCGACGGTCATCGCCGCGTTCACCGGGGCTATCGGGGATCTCGAGCCGCGTTAGTCGCTTGGCGCGCCGCTGCGACCTACCCTCGCACGATGCAACCCGCCTCCCCACGCTCCACCGTCCGTCGGCTCCCTGATCGTGGTCGGTACGACGCCGAAACCGTCCACGCCATTCTCGACGAGGCACTCATCTGCCATGTGGGGTTCTCCACGGATGAGGGACCAGTCGTGATCCCAACGATCCACGCAAGGGTTGGCGACACGGTGTACCTGCACGGGTCCCCGGCGTCACGCATGATGCGCACAACGGTGGGTGAACAGGTCAGCATCGCGGTGACGATCGTCGACGGGATCGTCGCTGCCCGATCGCTCTTCCACCACTCGCTCAACTACCGGTCTGTCGTCGTCTTCGGAACTCCGCGCCTCGTGGCGGATCCCGGTGAGCGCACGGTCGCCTTCAGGGCGATCACCGAGCACATGCTGCCGGGTCGCTGGGACGAGGCACGATGGCCATCTGTCAAGGAGGACAAGGGGACGAGGTTGCTCGCCGTCGAGATCGATGAGGCCTCGGCCAAGGTCCGCACCGGACCGCCAGGTGATGACGCTGAGGATCTGGGCTCAGGCATCTGGGCCGGCGTCATCCCGCTCTCGACCGTGGCAGGCGTTCCCGAGCCCGCGCCCGACCTCGAGGACGGCGTGGACCTCCCGCGTTCGGTGCTCGGGTACGGCACCGCGCCACGCACTTAGCGGGCGTTGGCCTCGTCCCGCCACGCGAGCCAGTCCATCACAGGCGTCATGTCGTAGTCGGGGCCGTTGAGTCCAAGGGTGATCTCGTCAGCCCCTGCATCCAGCCACTCGGCGGCCCTGTCGATGTGGGCAGGGTTGACGCCGATCGAACGCTCGATGTCGCCCGCGTTCCGGCCGACCTTCGAGCACCACTCATCGAGCACGGCGTTCTTGTGCCGGAAGGTGTCCGGGCTGCCGAACCCGTGCCAGATGTCGGCATGCTCGGCCACGATCCGCAGCGTCACCTTCTCACCGCCTCCCCCGATGAGGATGGGGAGCGGACCCGTCGGCTGGGGGTCGAGTTCGGAGAGCCTGTGCTTGATCAGCGGCATCGCGGCATCGAGCGCTCGGAGCCTGCCCGGCGCCGTTCCGAACTCGTATCCGTATTCGTCGTAGTCCTTCTCGAACCAACCGGAGCCGATGCCGAGGATCGCCCTCCCACCGGAGATGACGTCCACCGTGCGCGCCATGTCGGCGAGGAGCTGGGGATTCCGGTAGGAATTGCAGGTGACGAGGGGTCCGATCCGGATCCGCTCGGTCGACTCCGCCCACGCACCGAGCATCGTCCAGCACTCGAAGTGCTTGCCGACGTTCGCGTCCTGCCCGTAGGCGTCCCCTCCGTAGAGCGGGTAGAAGTGGTCCCAGTTGTAGAGGACGTCGACCCCGATCTCCTCCGCCCTGCTCGCTGCCCTCCGGATGTCGGCATATTGCGCGTGTTGGGGGTGGATCTGGACTCCGATGCGAACCTTCGACATTGTGCTCCTCGTGGTTGCCGAGAACCGAAACTAGTAGCTGCCGCGGACGCGAATGCCGGTGCATACCATGGTGTCTCCGGACCGCCACAACCCAACCCGACATCGAGACCGTGACGATCGTGGGAGATCCACCATGACCGAATTCATCATCCGCCCCGTGACGTCAGAGGAGTATCCGGCGTTCGTCGAGGCGTTCATCGACGGGTTCGGGGACGACCTTCCGTCAGAGGGCTTCCCGGATCTGGTTCGCTCGAATCTGCCACCGGAGCGAACCCTTGCCGTGTTCGAAGGGTCGACCATCGTCGCGACGTTCGGCGGCTATGCCCTCGAGGTGACGATTCCCGGCGGTGACCGCCTTCCGATGGAAGGGACGACCGTGGTCACCGTATTCCCGACCCACCGACGAATGGGGATGCTGCGCGACATGATGGTCGCCCACCTCGACAACGCCGTTGGAGCCGGATACGCCATTGCAGGCCTGTGGGCATCCGAGTCCGGCATCTACGGACGGTTCGGGTACGGAATCGCAACCCAGCACCGTTCGTACACGCTGTACGGACCGTCGGTCACGATGCGACCCGGCGTCCCGATACAGCGCGTACGGCGAATCGCGCCCGAGGTCGCTCGCGATGCCTTCCCGCCTGTGTTCGATCGGGTCCTCGCCACCAGGCCGGGGATGTACGCCAGGTCCGATGCATGGTGGGAGGCCGAGGTGCTGCCCGACGAGGAGTGGATGCGACGGGGACGTACCAAGCGCCGCTACGTCGTCCACGACGGACCAGGCGGCGTCGATGGCTATGCCATGTACCGCCAGAAGGGCGGTGAGTCCGACGACGGCCATGCGAACGGCAAGGTCGACGTCGGGGAGATCATTGCGGAGACTCCCGAGGCCCTGGCATCGCTGTGGGCGTATCTCACGAGGATCGACCTGAGTCCGAACGTCGAGGCGTGGAACACGCCGGTCGACGACCCCCTCCCAGCGATGGTCACGGAGCCGCGACGGATCCGCACGTCTCGCGTATCGGATGCATTGTGGATACGGATCCTCGATGTCCCAGCTGCGCTCGAGGCCAGAACGTACGAGGAGGACGGCGCGGTGACCCTCGAGGTCGTCGACGCCTTCAGGCCTTCGACCTCAGCCACCTACTCCCTGGTCGTCGAGGGCGGGTCGGGCAGGGTCGAGCGAACACGGGCCGCACCCGAACTGTCCGTGGATGTCGATGTCCTCGGCGCCCTGTACCTCGGTGGGGGTGATGCGATGGCCCACGCCGCCGCTGGCCGTCTGCGTGGGGACGATGACGACGTTGTGCGGCTCCACAGGTTGATGCGGACCGTGCGTCAGCCCTGGTGCAACCAGGTCTTCTGAGGCTGTGGCGATTTAGCGAACTCCGTGCGGAGTGATATCTTCCCTGCTCCTTCCCGGGTGCAACGGTCCCGAGGGGCGCATGCGTGCACTTCACCACCCCGGGGCGGACGATCCGAGGAGCCCATGATGTCCCGCTACCCGCTCTACGACCCGTCACAGCACCACGATGCGTGTGGGGTCGGATTCGTAGCGGATCGCACCGTGTCCGTGTCGCATCGCATCGTCCGCCTCGGCGTCGAGTGCCTCCACAACCTCGACCATCGAGGTGCCCGGTCCGCGGACGGAACCGGCGACGGTGCAGGGATGATGACGCGAATCCCCCATCGGTTGATCGAGCGTGAGCTGCGCGCGATCGGTGTCGAGATCCCCCCGCGGGACCGGATCGGACTCGTGATGGCCTTCCTGCCCCCCGACGGCGTCTCGAACGCCAGGACGCTCATCGAGGGTGCCCTGGCGTCGAAGGAGATCGCCGTCCTGTCGTGGAGGACGGTTCCCATCGGCGCGAACGTCCTCTCACCGACAGCGAAGGCCTCGCTACCGATCATCGAACAGGCGATCGTCAGTTCGCCGGCGAACGTCGATCACATGGAGGAGTTCGAGAACGCTCTCTTCCTCGCACGCAAGCTGATCGAACGGGCCGACATGCCGGGCCTCCACATCGCCTCGGCATCGTGTCGGACCGTGGTCTACAAGGGCTTGTTCACGGCAGACACCATCGAGGGGTTCTATTGGGACCTCCGGGACCCCGTGTACGAATCGGATTTCGCGATCTTCCACCAGCGCTACTCGACCAACACGAGACCGGCGTGGGAACTCGCCCAACCCTTCCGGATGCTCGCCCACAATGGCGAGATCAACACCGTGCAGGGGAACCGCGCATGGATGATCGCCCGCTCGAACGACCTCGGATCGAGTGTGTGGGGTGACGCCGTGGAGGAACTCGCACCCCTCGTGCGTCCGGGAATCGGCAGTGACTCGGCGAGCCTCGATGAGGCGACAGAGGTGCTCGTGCGTTCGGGTCGTGGCCTCGCCCACGTCAAGGAGATGCTCATTCCCCAGGCATGGGAGAACGTGGAGGATCTCGACCCTGCCCTGCGGGCCTTCTACGAGTACCACGCGTTCCTCGTCGAGCCGTGGGACGGTCCCGCCGCGATCGCGGCCTCGGATGGGCGCACGGTGATCGCCGGGCTCGACAGGAACGGGCTGCGTCCTGCGCGTTGGACGGTCACCGACGACACCGTTCTCATCGCTTCCGAGGCCGGTATCGCGCCAGGCGTCGAGGTGCTGGCGATCGAGACAGGGCAGCTCGGGCCCGGCGAGGTCTTCGAGGTGGACCTGCGGGATGGCTCGTATCACCTCTCGGGCGACGTCAAAGCGCGACTCGCAGGCAAGGCGCCATATGCGCAGTGGATCTCGACCGAGACCCATTATGTCAGTGATCCCTTCGACGACATCCAGGACGACCGGTTCGATGCCGACGCATTGAGCAGGGTGTTCGGGTACACCCATGAGGAGCGTCGGCTGATCCTCCACCCGATGGCCGAGGGAACCGAGCCGATCCTGTCGATGGGACACGACACGGGCCTGTCCGCACTGTCGGCATTCCCCCAGAGGATCACGCGCTACTTCCAGCAGGCCTTCGCCCAGGTCACGAATCCCCCGATGGACCCGATCCGCGAAAAGCTCGTCATGTCGCTTCGCACATATGTGGGAAAGCACGGGTCTCTGCTCGAGGAGACCCCCCAGCAGGCCCACATGATCGAACTCGCATCCCCTGTCCTGTCGGATTCCGACGTCACGGCGATGCTCGAAGCGGGCGATTCCGCGTTCGAATCGGTGTGGGTCGACATCCTGTTCGACCCCGCAGGTGGCGCAGCCGGCATGGTCGAGGCGATTGCCGAGGTGTGCGCCGAGGTCGAGGCCGCCGTGGCATCCGGGGTGACCATCGTCATGCTCTCGGACCGTGCGACGGATGCCGGGCACGCCCCGATTCCCATCGCCCTCGCGGTTGGGGCGGTGCACCATCACCTCATCGACGCCGGTCTCCGACTCAAGGCGTCCATCATCGCCGTGTCCGGTGAACCACGCGATGCGCACGACGTCGCATGTCTCATCGGGTTCGGAGCAGCCGCCGTGAATCCCTACCTCGCGATCGAGCAGGTCAGGGCGATGGCGGCCGCGGGCGACATAGCCGAGGGCGTTGTGGAGGCCCAGGAGAACTACCGCTCCAGCCTGGAGAAGGGGCTCCTGAAGATCATGTCGAAGATGGGGATCTGCACGGTCAAGTCGTACCGCTCGTCGGAGCTCTTCGAGGCGATCGGGCTCGACGAGGATGTGTGCAATCTCGCGTTCCGCTTCGTTCAAAGGCGCATCGGCGGCATCGGGTTCGATGGACTCGCCGCGGACGTGATCGAACGCCACGCCCGCTACACCAACGACACCGAGGAGATCGAAGGGTTCTACAAGCATCGCCGTGGGGGCTATCCGCACGTCGCCGCACCCCGGACGGTGCTCGCGCTCCAGAAGGCAGTACGTTCCGGTGCGTCCGAGGACTACGACTCGTATCTGTCGGTCGTCCAGGACGAACGGGCAGTCATGGAGCTTCGTGACCTCCTGCAAATCGAGCCCCTCGGGCCACCGGTGCCCGTCGAAGAGGTGGAACCTGCTGCGAGGATCATGCGCCGGTTCGTGACGGCCGCCATGTCGCTCGGGGCGCTGTCGAAGGAGACGCACGAGCACCTCGCAGAGGCGATGAACCTCATTGGAGCGTTGTCGAACTCCGGCGAGGGCGGTGAGGACTCCGCACGCTTCGGAACGCCGAAGAACTCCGGGATCAAGCAGGTTGCCAGCGGTCGCTTCGGTGTGACGCCCGGCTATCTCGCCTCCGCGGAGGAGTTCCAGATCAAGATGGCGCAGGGCTCCAAACCCGGTGAGGGCGGGCAGCTCCCCGGTCACAAGGTCACCGCAGAGATCGCCAGGCTTCGCCACACGGAACCCGGTGTGACCCTGATCTCCCCACCGCCACACCACGACATCTACTCGATCGAGGACCTCGCCCAGCTCATCTACGATCTGAAGACCTTCAAGCCCCTCGCCCGGGTGAGCGTCAAGCTCGTTTCGGGCCCGGGCGTCGGAACGATCGCGGTGGGCGTGGCAAAGGCGTCCGCCGACGGGGTGACCGTCTCGGGGAACGCGGGCGGGACGGGGGCATCACCCCTCGTCTCGATCAAGCATGCGGGCTCACCTTGGGAGATCGGGCTCGCCGAGGCCCACCAGTCGCTGGTCGCGAACGGCCTCCGCGCGTCGATCTCGCTCGAGACCGACGGCGGCATCCGGACAGGCAGGGACGTGGTCGTGGCGGCCCTCCTCGGTGCGGACCGATACGGCTTCGGAACCCTCCCCCTCATCGCGCTCGGGTGCAAGATGGTCCGCCAATGCCATGAGAACACCTGTCCTGTCGGTATCGCGACCCAGCGGGAGGACCTGCGTGCGAAATACACGGGAACGGTCGACCAGGTGGTCGCGCTGTTCACGATGATCGCCAACGACGTCAGGAACACGCTCGCCGCGATGGGGGCCCGATCGATCGAGGAGATCATCGGCAGGGGTGACCTGCTGGCCGCCCGCGGCGGAGGCACGGCTGGCGACCTCGCAACCCTGCTCGTGCGCGCCGATGTCGGCGATGACAGGGCATTCAGGCGGGTCACACGCTCTCCGCTCGGTGAACAGCTCGCAGAAGTCGGTCGTCGGGCACTCCGTGGCGAGGGACCGCAGAACGTCGCATTCCCGATCCGGAACACGGACCGTTCGGTGGGTACCCGCCTGTCGGGCGAGATCGCCGAGATCCGCGGCGACGCCGGCCTCGAGGACGGAACGGTGTCCATTCGCCTGTCAGGTACGGCAGGCCAGTCGTTCGGCGCGTTCTTGGGCCGCGGTGTCGACATCGACCTCGACGGTGTCGGGAACGACTACGTCGGCAAGGGCATGGGTGGAGGTTCGATCGCCATCCGACCGTTCACTGCGTCCTCGAGCGTTCCCCACGGCGCCGGGAACGCATGCCTGTACGGTGCGACCGGTGGCAGGCTGTTCGTTGCGGGTTCGGTGGGCCAGAGGTTCGCCGTGCGCAACTCGGGGGCCATCTCTGTCGTCGAGGGCACCTCGGACCACGCGTGCGAGTACATGACCGGGGGTGTCGTCGTCATCCTCGGTCGAGCCGGCCGCAACATCGCCGCAGGCATGACCGGAGGCACCCTGTACCTGTACGACCCCGACACGAGGATCAAGGGCCATCTCTCCGGGGACGCCCCGCCGCCGCGTCGGCTCGCGGCCGCGGACGCAGAAGCGCTCGAGAGTCTGCTCAGGGAGCACGCTGAGAGGACCTCCTCACCGCGTGCCTTGTCGATCCTCTCCGGATGGGATGACCACGTCGGAAGGTTCTGGATCCTGCGCCCTGAGCCGCCTGCGCCCCCCGAGGCCAGCGTTGAAGGGGGATCGCCCGTTCGCATCGAGGTTTCCCTCTCGGACATCCCGACCTGACGGGGTTGGCGTGAGCCCCGGAACGTGTCTTCGGAACAATGAATCCGTCTGCGACGTTGTATGGGTACGAGTTACGACTCGCCCGGGCGGCCCGGTCTTCCCCCACTCCCACTCGCAGCTGCCCGGGCGAGTCGTACCGTGAGTTTCCGGATCGCGTGGACAACCGTCGACCCCGGTGGATGGATCCGGTATGATTCCACTAGGCGCATAGTGCAAATGCGCTGATTCCCAGCATCAGGAGCCGTTGTGACAACTGTCGAAATCGATCTCGGTAGCTACCAACTCGGTTGGTCGGACTCCCAGGACGGGTACATCTACAAGCCCGAGAAGGGCCTGTCCGAGCAGCTCATCCGCGACATGTCGGCCATGAAGGGCGAACCGGAGTGGATGCTCGATTTCAGGCTCAAGTCCTACAAACGGTTCCTTGCGAAACCGACTCCGCAGTGGGGTGGCGCTGGCATCCTCAACGACATCGACTACGACAACATCTACTACTACATCAAGCCGATGGAGGGTCAGGCGAAGGACTGGGACATGGTCCCCGAGTCCATCAAGGACACCTACGAGAAGCTCGGCATTCCCGAAGCGGAGCGCAAGTACCTCGCGGGCGTGACCGCTCAGTACGAATCCGAGGTCGTGTACCACCGCAATCGTGAGGACCTCGAGGGCCTCGGCGTCCTGTTCTGCGACATGGACACGGCCGTGAGGGAGTACCCCGAGCTCGTCAGGGAGTATTTCGGCACGATCATCCCCCCGAACGACAACAAGTTCGCGGCGCTCAACTCGGCGGTCTGGTCCGGCGGGTCATTCATCTACGTGCCACCCGGAGTCCATGTCGAAGAACCGCTCCAGGCGTACTTCCGCATCAACGCGGAGAGCATGGGTCAGTTCGAGCGGACCCTGATCATCGTCGACGAG
>CAZYGP010000006.1:0-25456 GCA_964647265.1 uncultured Acidimicrobiaceae bacterium
GCCGGCGCTCGAGAACGGGGAGTCCGGGGTCACGCGTTCGGTTCGGTGTGGCGACATCAAGGACCTTCGCTTTCCGTGCCGGTTGGTCAGGCGAGCCTCCTCGCCCGAAGGACGACGTCCTGGACGTGATGGGCATCAGTGGCAGCGCCCTTCGGGCGGGGTCTCCTCTCGTGCACTTCGATCGTCCAGTGGGTGTCGCGGTCGAGCTCGACGATGACGTCCTCGACCCGAACGTACGCGTCGGGGTCGAACGCTTGGCTCCCCGTGGTCGTGTCGACGGGCACGCGCATGGGCTCGAGGTCGTGGCTCACGACGAGAAGGGTCCCTCCGGGAGCGACCGCACCCACGAGGTTGTGAACGCCCCGCCGGTCAGCTGTCCGGGGGATCGAGGCGTACATGGCCGTCACCAGGTCGAACGAATCGCTCTCGAATGCATTGACAGCGTTGGCATCGACGATGCGGCAGTCGATATCGAGGTCTCGTGTTCGGGCTTCGGTCGACAAACGATCGAGTGCGCGCCGGGAAACGTCGGCCGCGGTCACCTTCCATCCCCGCTCGGAGAGCCAGATGGCATCGGCGCCCTCGCCGGCTCCCACATCGAGGGCTCGACCCGGGGAGAAGTCGGTGAGCTCGCGGACGAACGTGCCATTCGGGTTGCCGCTCCACATCGGCTCGTCGCCGTAGCGGTGCTCCCAGTCGACCTGGTTCGCCGACGCCCGCCGATCGCCTTCAAGGTCCTCGCGGGCGAGGTCGAAGCTGATCATCGCGCCGACCCGACTGCCGTCGGCTGCCGCGTGCAGGACCTGCTGGCTCGGATCCTTGACGTTGCCGGCTGCGTAGACGCCTCTGACCGCGGTCTCCCCGATGGCATCGGCTTCCAGGAAATCTCCGGCACCCGTCGGATGGGCGGTCGGTCGTAGGTCGAGACCTGCGAACGCCTCGGCCCGTACCCGGAATCGCGGGCCGACCGACACTGCGTCGACGACGATGGGATCGAGGCCCGCAAGCTCGATGGTTCCGACCTCACCGTCGACGCCGAAGGTGACGCGCTCGACGTGACCGGCCACAACGGTGACACCTCCGGCCCTCAGTGCGGCGATCTCGTCTGCGTCGACCTCCACCTCACCGTGGAGCACCACGGTGAGGTGACCGGCCAAATGGGCCCAGAGTGCAGCCGGGTGAAGGCCCATCGGGTGCGTGACGATGTGGACGATGCTGCGGTCGCGGACCTCGTAGCCGTGACAGAAGGGGCAGTGGATGACGCCGTTGCCCCAGTGCTCGGCGAGGCCGGGGATGCCCGGGAGCTCGTCGACGAGTCCGGTGGCGGCGAGCACGCGACGGGCGACGATCGAATGGCCTCCGACCAGATCGAGGCGGAAGGAGCCTCCGTCGATCCGGGTCACCTCGCGCACCCGTCCCTCCAGGACCTCGACTCCGTAGCTGCGGACCTCCTCCTTGCCGATCGCGGTCAGCTCCGAGGGTGCGTGCCCCTCTCGACCGAGATACCCGTGCATGTGCGCGGCGGGGGCATTGCGAGGCTCGCCGGCGTCGATGACGATCACCGCTCGGCTCTGCCGAGCGAGCTGCAGGGCACCGGCGAGACCCGCGGCCGAACCACCGACGACGGCGACGTCGCAGTGTCTCTCGACGGTGTGGTCCACGTGGTCGTGAAGGGTCATGGATCAGAGGATAGACCGCAATGCCATACCTGCACATAGACTTGCAGAATTCGCAAGAAGGAGGAAACGGTGGCCGAGCCAGGGAACATCGAGTCCGTCGTGCGCACCCGCCTCCGCGCTTTGAGACAGGCAATGGAGCTGTCCCTCGACGACCTCGCTCAGCTGTGCCATCTCAGCGCCTCGACCATCAGCCGGGTCGAGACCGGCAAACGCAGCATCAGCCTGGACGTCCTCGTCCCGCTGGCCACCGCCCTGCATGTCAACCTCGACGTTCTCCTCGAAGTCGACAACGACGACGACGTCGTGATCCGCCCCAGCTCGCAGACCTCGGCCGGGCACACGACATGGGCACTCAGCCGCCCGACGGCTTCCACAATCGCCATGAAGATGCGACTCCAGTCGACCGGCGAGGATCTGGACCAGAAGGTGCATCCCGGCCACGATTGGTTCTACGTCCTCGATGGCCGGGTCCGGCTCCTGCTCGGCGAGCGGTCGATCGTGGTTGAACCCGGCGAAGCCGCCGAATTCTCAACGATGACACCGCACGCCCTCTCAGCCGTGGACGGTCCCGCGGAGCTGATCATGATCGTCGATCGGGACGGACACCGAGCACATGTTCATGGCATCGATACGTGATGCCGAAGTGGTGGGTCTTGCAGCCCACGGTCTCGCAACAACCTCGCACGGCTGGGCCGACGGACAGAGCCCTCGGAGTGACGAGACCGGACACCGAGGTTCGCCGACCAGGTTCGGCAACCGCGTCCAAGTACAGTCCACCGCGTGAGTGTCCACCTCCGGCCGGCAGACCCGTCCGACGTCGATGCCGCCGTCCCGCTGATCTACAGCTCGGGTCCCGCAGGCTTCGACTTCGTCTTCGCCCATCGCCAAAGGAGTGCCCAGGAGTTCCTCCGGACGGCCTTCACGGCCGGGAGCGGTGAGTTCGGACATCTGACTCACACCGTTGCGACCATCGATGGAGTGGTGGTCGGCGTGGGTGCGACGTTCTCCGGCGACGGGGTACTCAGGTCCACGATCGCGACAGGCGTTCGGATGCTCGGCTTCTATCGGACGGCGGCTGCCGGGCCGATGATCCGGGGCCTGCGGATCGAGCGCCTTCTCGAGCCCCCGAGACGCGACACACAGATCATCGCCCACCTCGGTGTGGATCCGCACATGCGGGGAAAGGGCATCGGCACCGACCTCGTCGAACTCTTTCTCGCCACCGGGCGTCGAGATGGAAGACGAGTCGCAGCGTTGGACGTATCGGTCGAGAACCCAGATGCGCAACGCCTCTACGAGCGGCTCGGTTTTCGCGTCGAACACGAGGTCATCTCGAAGCTCCGCAATGATCGTGCGACGGTCCCCAACCATCGTCGCATGGTCCTCGACCTTTGACCCAGTTACGCACGAACAGGGTCCGGGGGTCGCGAGCGACGGTATGCTGCCCCGCATGAACGAACTCATCCTCGCGGTGGAATCGACCTCGCCCCCCGGAGACGACCTCCAGGTCCTCGCATTGGTCATGGCGGGGATCGCCATGGTCGTTGCTGGTGTCACCGCGGCGATCGTGACCCCACGCGCAGAGCACCACGACCACTGACATCCCTCAGGGGATGAGGATCACCCGGTCACCGACCTCGGCCCACTCGAACATCGCTTCCGCGTCATCCCAGAGCTGGCGGACGCAGCCCCCTGAGCGATGCGTTCCGAGCTGAGCGGGTGTCTGGAGCGGCGACTCATCCGGCCACACGGGGATGGAATGGAAGCCGTACGGCCACTCACCCCTTGCGAAGCGGACCATGAACTCCATCGTGATCCCGTCATGGGGTGCATACGCGTAGCGGGACATCGAGTACACGTTGTATCGCCCCACACCGGGGATGCCTCGCCTGCCTGACACCTGGTGCGTCTTGGCAAGCTCACCGGTGCCCTCGATCATCCACACGCGCTGACCGCTCTCGGTCATGATGATGCGGCGACCCGATCCCACGGCGGGATACGGGAGTTCGGGCTTGACCGGGGAGACGGTCCCGGTTCGTGCCACGTACTCGGCGGACTCCGTGAACTGGGCCACGACCTCGCCGCGGTGCATCGATTCCGATTCGATCCTCGCCCTGAACACCTCGATGGCGCCCGCTCCGGGTTCGCGGCCAAGGACGTCGCGGTACAGAATCCACACGAGCCCCGTGTCCGTGATTTCGCCGTAACGGCCCACGAACTCCCTCGAGTGTGTGAAAGCCTCCGCGATCGTCACGAGCGGCAAACCGTTCCAGTACCGACCGGCCCAGTACTCGAGCTCGAACGAGGTCGGCGCACGTTCGAAGAGTGCGCAGTAGAGCCGCACGATCGAGTCGGAGACCTCCCTGTCCTGGCGATCCGGACCTGTGAAGGCGAACGCCCTGACGGCGGGTGCCGGGAGGTCTGCTCCGGCCCGTACCCCCAGGGAAGCCGTCTCGGAGCCAACAGCAGCCCACAGCGCTGCCTCGTCAGGGAACCGGATCAGTTCGAGGGGGGAGTCGGCGGCATCCGGGTCGTCGCGATTGACGGCAGCATCCTCGCCGACCGAGCCGCCGGGCGTGAGGGAGGCACGCACCCCCGTGGCCGCTGCGTTGACGACGCACCCGGACCCTTGAGCCTCCCCGGACTCACCCGTCGAGGCAGATACGGGCACGACGAGCATTGCCACCGCAGTGATGGTGGTCACGAGAACGGCAATACGGGAACGGCCTGACATCCGGGGCAAGAGTACCCCAAGCCACCAACTTCCCGTGCGACCCACAGACCTGTCCCGCCCGAGGAAAGGATGATCGGGAACGTGTGTGTCACGGGCGTGGCGTAGGGTGGAATCCTGGCGGGGAATCGCCAGGCCCACAGAAGGAGGCAGGGATGGGGCTCGCTCACGGAATCCACGGTTGGTCGGACGTCGCCGTACCCGATATGGAGGCCGGTGCTGCGTTCTACACGGCACTCTTCGGCTGGGAGTCACTCGACAGCGGCCCGAACGAATCGATGCCATACACGATGTTCACGAAGGACGGTGCGGTTGTCGCCGGAATGGGTCCCCTGTGGCCCGACCAGGCAGATGCGGGTCAACCCCCCGAGTGGTCCGCGTACATCATCGTCGACGACGTCGATGCGATCCAGGAGCGGGCCGTCGAGCTCGGGGCGACGCCGATCATGGAACCGCACCAGATCATGGATGCAGGGCGGATGACGTTCATGATCGACCCCTCCGGAGCCGCGATCGGATTCTGGCAGTCGGGCACGCACGACGGCGCCGAGGTGTTCAACGAACCGGACACCATCACCTGGAACGACCTCGCAACACGAGACGTCGAGTCGGCAAAGGCCTTCTACGTGGGGCTCCTCGGCTGGGAGGCCGCTCCCATGCCGATGGGCGACAGCACCTACTGGACGTTCTCGAACGCCGGGCGCATGACCGGCGGAGCGTGGGACATGACCGGTTCCATGGGCGACGACGTTCAACCGCACTGGCTGAACTGGTTCCTGGTCTCGGACTGCGCGGCGAAGGCGGCGAGGGTCGCGGAACTCGGCGGCAAGGTTGTTCGCGAGCCGTCCGAGACCGGTGTCGGCATCTCGGCCGTCGTTGCGGACCCGTTCGGGGCCCTGTTCGGCATCATCGAGACGGACCAGGTGGACGGTCAGCCACCGCGCTGAACCCGGGGCGACGCCGATCACCGAGCCCGCCCGCAGTGACGCGGCTGGAACGCAGGACTACGCCGCGTGGGATGGCACACTGTCACGATGACGATGAGCGCACCCAGGCGGTTCCGCACCGCCACCCTGATGGCTGCGGTACTGGTTCTCGTCCCGTTGGTCGCTTCCGTGCCTGCTGCGTCCGCTGGCGACGTCGACACCGTGGGACTCGTCGATCCCGACACCGGGATCTGGCGGCTGAGATCCGAGTCCGGATCCATCGCGACCTTCTTCTTCGGCGACCCCGGTGATGTCCCCTTCGCAGGCGACTGGGATTGCGACGGGATCGACACGCCGGGGCTCTATCGCCAATCCGACGGTTACGTCTACCTGAGGAACACGAACACCCAGGGGACCGCGGACGTCTCGTTCTTCTTCGGGAACCCCGGCGACATACCGCTGCCCGGCGACTTCGATGGCGATGGCTGCGACACCGTATCGATCTACCGACCATCGGAGAGCAGGGTCTTCGTCATCAACGAGTTGGGGGACGGCGACGCGGGGCTCGGAGCGGCGGACTACGACTTCTTCTTCGGGAACCCCGGGGACACACCGTTCACAGGGGACTTCAACGCCGACGGAACCGACACGGTGGGCCTGTACCGCGAGGCGACGGGGTTGACGTACATGCGCCTGACCAACACGCAGGGAAACGCCGACCTCGAGTTCATCTTCGGAGACCCCGGAGATCGGTTCGTCGGCGGTGACTGGGATGGCAACGGAACCGATTCGCCCGGAGTGTTCCGACCCTCCGATTCACAGTTCCATCTCAAGAACACGAACGCCCAGGGGAATGCGGACGTGTCGTTCCCCTTCGGGAGCGGATCGTGGCTGCCGATCGCAGGGCGATGGGGTGACATCAGGGCCGTTCCTCCCCTGGCCCTCGAACTCATCGCGTCGGATCTCTCACAGCCGCTGTTCCTGGACGCTCCGACCGGGGACGAACGCCTCTTCGTCGCCGAGAAGGGGGGCCGCATCCGGATCATCGAGAACGGGGTGCTCCTCCCGACACCGTTCCTCCAGATCAACGGGATATCGACGGACGGAGAGCGCGGGTTGCTCGGCATGGCGTTCCACCCCGACTTCGGCGTCAACGGACGCTTCTTCGTGCACTACACCGATGCATTCGGAGCGAGCCGCGTCGTGGAGTACTTCGCGGCGACAGGAGCGGACGTCGCCGATCCGAGCCCGGTGAGGACGCTGCTCACCCTCGGTCAACCCGCGTCGAACCACAACGGAGGGATGATCGAGTTCGGTCCCGATGATCGTCTCTTCGTCTCGCTCGGTGACGGCGGCGGTCCCCCAGGCAACCGGCCATCGGACACGAACGACCTACTCGGCTCCATCCTTCGCCTCGACGTCGACGCAACGGCACCGAACAACGGGGCACCCGGGAACCCATACCAGGGCGCCCAGGGCGACGAACGGATCTGGGCGATCGGAGTGAGGAATCCCTGGCGGACTGCCATCGATCAGGTGTCGGGGACGTTCATCGTCGCCGACGTGGGCCAGGATCGCCGCGAGGAAGTGAACGTCGTGCCGCTCGGCGTCGGTGGCCTCGATTACGGGTGGCCGTCGATGGAGGGATCACTGTGCTATCCCAACGGTTCTACCTGTTCGTCCGCCGGCAAGGTGCTGCCAGTCGTGGAGTACACACACGCCGAGGGCCGATCGATCACGGGCGGCTACGTCTATCGGGGTACCGAGATCCCGGAACTGGTGGGCCGGTACTTCTATGGCGACTTCGGCACGGGCTTCATCCGCAGCTTCGAGATCGTTGGCACGACAGCTGTCAACCACCTCGACCACACATCGGACCTCGGCACGGTGAGCGCGCTCAGCTCCTTCGGTACCGACGGCTTTGGTGAGATGTACGTCCTGTCGCTCGGCGGGAAGGTGTACCGGATCACACGATCCAGCTGACGCGGCATCGGCGACACCTCCATCATTATCGATCAGGCCCGTGATCTGCGGTCGAGCTCACTCTCGAGGGCCTCGGTTGCGTACTGCATGAGGACGGGGTCCCATTGCTTGTCCCCCACAGGCGTGACCCTTTGCTCCTCGAGCAGCTCGAGGACCCCATCACGCAGAGTGCGCGCCCATGCACGGCCCTTTGCACTCGTGATGAAGGACGTCGTTCCGTCGGCGTTGACACGAAGCACCCTCGCCTCGATCTGGGGGTTCGTCCGTGACCCCTTCTCCCCATAGAGGAGGAGGATGGATCCGGCAGGGACGTCCTGTATGCCCCCGGTGGCAATGAACTCGCCTTCGAACGCCCATCCCGAAGCGAGCGATCCGTCGACGTTCGTGACGACCTTCGCCCAATTCTTGCGACGCTCGTCTCCGACGACCGGGACGTCGATGGGGATCAGCACGGATTCGTCCATGCGGTCAGGGTACCGGTTCGCGCTGTCGCGGAGTTGGGAGGACGCAGCGGGTCAGGGCACTAGTCACTTCTCGCACGCCACAAGCCCTCTCGTGCGATCGTGGCATCGAACCGATGGGATGGTCAGAGGATCATGGAAGACCACCACACCACACCACCCGCGTTCGTCGTCTTCGCCGTTGCCGGGGGCCTCCTTTTCATGCTCGGAGGCCTCATCACAGCAGCGTCCTCTGACGAGCGCGCCGTGCTTGCCACGGGCGCCATAGCATTCGTTCTGCTTGGCTTCTACGCGGTCGCGACCGTCGTCCGTCACAATCGAATCGTTGCGGAAATGCGTGTCCTGTCCGCATCACTCGAGGAGGCCCGGCAGTCAGATCGCGCAATGCGCACACGCGTGGCGGTCACGTTGCGCGAGCCGGTCACGACGATCGTCGGCTTTGCCGACGCCCTCGTCGAGAGCGACGACATGTCGACGGATCAGCGTCGGGCGATGGCGAGAGAGCTGTTGGCGAACGCCCGCGAGGTCGACCAGGCGTTGACCGGCCTCGCAGCCGAGGGCTCGGTCGGTGTCGCTGGACGCGTGAATGGTGTCGTCCGCCTCGACCACGAACTGATGTCCATCGCGTCATCGATCGTGGGGGACCTCGAGTTCGAGACCTGGCTCGAGCCGTCGCGCGCATGGGGAGACTCGGCAATGGTGCGCCAGATCCTCCGAACGATCCTCTCCGGCGCCCGATCGAACGGTTGCAGGGTGCTCATCCTCAAGACTGACCGTCGAGGTGATCGGGTCGCGGCGACGATCTCGGGCCGGTGCGAGCTCCTCCCCGTCGAGGGAATCGCTGCGCTCACCGGGAACGCGCACGGCGGTGACCTCACGGACGAGCAGTACCTCATCCTGCGGGACGCTCGGGACGCGGCGGCGAGCATGGGCGGCACCATCGGATACGCCGAGGCCCTCGGTGTGTCCCACATCGTGGTGGAGCTCCCTGCAGCACCCGACGAGGTGAACCTCAAGACTCCTCGACAGCGAGAGCCCGCAGGACGACACACGGCAACAACCACACGACGCAACACCGCCATCACGGGTATCGAGATACCCGGGGATCGATTCGGTGATGTGATCCGGTTCTCCCGAGAGGTCGCGTCCTAGGTGTCCTTCACACAGAGGTTGTTGACAGGTAGCCGGTTGGCTGGGGCTGTCCCGATTGCGGTGTGGAGTCGGTGCCAGTTGTAGTCGTGGAGCCATCCTGGAAGCGAATCGAGGCGTTCCTGGTTCGTCGTGTAGGGCTGGTCGTCGCCGGCATATTCGGCAAGGCCCCGGAGGCGGCCTGACACTAGACGGGCGTCTTCCCGGGTTTCGACCGCTGTGGCCGTGCAACCCGCTGTTCGAGCGGGCCGTTGCGTCTCGTGACGAATCGCAGCGCGTGCAGGGCGAGGATGATGCCCCACAGACCCGCGATGTAGAAGAACCACCATCCTCCACCGCCGAGGGCATCTACGAGAGCCAGGATCGATACGGTGATCGTGTAGGCGAGAACGTGTCGAAGGAACCGCATGCGACGCCGCACGGTCGTTCGGGACACCCTGACCGAGCGTCGATCGTCGCGTGACATCCGTCGAACAGCCTCATCAACAGCGCGCGAAGAGATGCCGAGCTCATCGGCGATGCGGTAGAGATCCGTCCGTGACAGGCCGAGCCGGCGATCGTTGCGGGCCGACTCGATCTCGCCGGCGAGGTCGAGGATGTCCGCCGTCTCGTCGCTGTCGAACCACTGGTCGCTTTCGCGCATCCGCTCCATGGGAACAAGGTACCCGAATCGGGCGGCACCGTCTGCCGCGACGTGGGGCACTGGTACCGTGACCGCTGACCGACCGATTGGGGGATCCCATGTGCTTCGACATCGATGCCTCACCGCCCGTTCCGCACATCACCGGAGGATCGGTAGCGCACGGTGACCTCGATCTCACGTCGTCGGACGGAACCCGGTTCGCCGCGTTCGAGGCAACGGCAGGAAGCACAGAAGCGGTCGTCATCCTGCCCGACGTCCGTGGTCTGTTCCCGTTCTACGAAGAGCTCGCTTTGCGCTTCGCCGAGCACGGAATCGACGCGATCGCCATCGACTACTTCGGCCGCACTGCGGGCGTGGGGAAGCGCACGGAAGAGTGGGACTACATGCCGCACGTGAGGGCGACCACCCTCGACGGGATCCGGGACGACGTTCGTGCAGCAATCAACCACCTCAGGAGTGACGTCGCCGATCGGAGCGTGTTCATCGTCGGATTCTGTTTCGGAGGATCGAACAGCTGGTACATGGCCGCGAGCGATCTTGGCCTGAGCGGGGTCGTCGGCTTCTATGGTCACCCGGATCGAACCGATGTACCCCAAGGCGCTCCCACGGTCATCTCAGTGGTGCCCGACATCTCCTGCCCAGTCCTCGCCCTCCAGGCGGGAGATGACCACGGGATACCCACCGAGGCCAACGACCGCTTCCGCGCCGCGATGGAATCGGCAGCCATCGATGGGACTGTCGTCGAGTACCCGAATGCTCCCCATTCCTTCTTCGACCGTAGACAGGACGCCTACAGGTCCGAATCCGTCGATGCGTGGCAGCGCATCCTCGCCTTCATCACCGAGCACACCTGACCCCTCATTCCCTGCGTGCCCTGTGCCCGGAGTCCGATCCATTCGGCCTACCCTGATCGCCATGCACGACGACCTTCGCTCCGCCGCCAGATCCGACTTCGAACGCGTCCGCTCCGAGCTCGACTCCCTCATCCGCATACCTTCCGTCAGCGCTCCCGGATACGATCCAGCTCAGGTTCACCGATCGGCGGAACTCGTCGCGGAGCTGATGGTCGCGTCGGGTCTCGACGGCGTGCGGCTCCTCGAACTCGAGGGTGCCCATCCGGCTGTGTATGGCGACAAGCGCGGGCCGATGGGCGCTCCGACGCTCCTGTTGTACGCACACCACGACGTGCAACCTCCCGGACCACGCGACCAGTGGGACCACGATCCGTTCGAGCCGACGGAGGTCGATGGTCGGCTGTTCGGCCGCGGCACGGCTGACGACAAGTGCGGCATCGCCATGCATCTGGCATCGATCCGTGCCTTCGGCGACGACCTCCCCGTGACGGTCAAGGTGTTCATCGAGGGAGAGGAGGAGATCGGATCAGCTCACCTCGTCGACTTCCTCGACACCTACGCGGACCTCCTCTCCTCCGACGCGATCATCATCGGGGATGCAGGCAACTGGGCACCTGGCGTTCCCGGACTCATCACCTCGCTCAGGGGACTCGTCGACTGCACGGTGACCGCAAGGACCCTCACCTATGCGGTTCACAGCGGCAGCTTCGGAGGCGCCTACCCGGATGCCATCACGGGCCTCGCCAGAACCCTCGCCGGTCTCCACAACGACGATGGGTCAGTCGCCGTGACCGGCCGCGTATCGGGCGAGGTCGAAGGTCCCGAGATCACCGCCGCGGACCTGGTCGATCAGACCTTGCCGGTCGAGGGCCTCGAGCTCATCGGTACGGGCTCGATCGCCTCGAGGCTCTGGCGTCAACCCTCCGTATCGGTGCTCGCCATCGAAGCCGTACCGCTGTCCGAGGCCATCAACCAGATCGTCCCCGAGGCGAGGGCGAAGGTCTCGATGCGTATTGCACCCGGGGACGACGCCCGAACCGCCCTCGACGCCCTGACCCAGCACCTGATCCGTTCGGCGCCGTGGGGTGTCGAGATCACCGTATCGGAGGGGTCGACGGGTGAGGCCTTCGAGCTCGACACGTCCGGCCCGACGTATGACGCATATCGCGCCGGGATGCTCGAGGGATACGGTACCGATGCCGTCGAGTTCGGCATGGGGGGATCCATACCGTTCGTCGCCGCATTCTCGGACCGGTATCCCGACGCCGAGGTACTCCTCGTTGGCGTCTCGGATCCGACCAGTCGATACCACGGCCCGAACGAGAGCCTCGAGATCGCGGACCTCGAATCGGCGATCGTGGCGCAGGCCGTGACGTTCAGGCTTCTCGGGACATAGGCGCCCGTCCGGGTACCGTTCCCGGATGCGGAGGCCGACCACATTGCTGTTGATCATCGCGGTCATCGTGGTCTCTGTCGCCCTCGCAATCCGCTCCGACGATGACGCGCCCACGGGGGAGGCGTCGACGACTGTCCCCTCCCCGACCGCAGGAACCGGCACGACCACGACCACGTCGACGCTCCCGCCGACGACGTCCCCTCCGCTCCTCCCTCCCGGTGCCTCCGTGTGCGAGCTCTACGGGGCCGTCTCGGTCACCGGAGTGGTTGGGTCGGCCGAGCTCGTGGAGGCCTCGGGCCTCGCCATGAGCCGAACAACCGAGGGCGTGCTCTGGGCGCACAACGACTCACGGGGCGACCCCGTGCTCCACGCCTTCACACCCGTCGGTGAGGACCTCGGCGACGTCGAGATACCGGGGGCATTCGCATTCGACTGGGAGGACATGGGGGCCGGTCCGGGGGCTGATGGGACTGGGTCATTCCTCTACGTCGGGGACCTCGGCGACAACTTCGGCATCCGGGGCGGCATCGTGAACGTCTGGCAGGTTCCCGACGTCGATCCATCCACGGTCGATGGCGTCTTTCCAAGCGCAACGTCGATCGCCTACCAGCTCGACGATGGCCCGTTCGACGCAGAGGCGCTGTTCGTCGATCCCCTCGAGCCCGCCATGTACATCATCACGAAGTCGCGCACGGAGGCGTTCGTCTTCAAGGGGCCGCTCACGGCGTCGGACGCGCCCCACCCGATGACCCTCGTGACAACGCTCTTCCTGGACGCCGAGGTGACGGCTGCCGACATCACCATCGACGGACAGCTGATCGCCATGCGCGGATATCGCACCGTGTGGATGTGGTCCAGGGACGCCGGTGAGTCGATCGCCGACGCCCTCGCCAGGGAGCCATGCACGGCGCCTTCACCCGACGAACGGCAGGGCGAGTCCATCGCCTTCGATCGGGAGTGGGGCTACTTCACGGTGAGTGAGGGAACGGCACCGCCGCTCCACTACGTGCCGCTGGATCGCTGATCATCAGGGATCCCTCGGCGACGGCCGATCAGTCCCAGACGGCGAGGATCGCTCCGACGATGGCGTAGGCGATGATGGCGTTCGCACCGTTGATGAGCCAGTAGGTGCCGCCCTTGCCCTCGTAGACCTGGCTGACCAGCGCGCCGGAAACTCCGAACCCGACACCCAACGTGGCGCCGAGGACGATGCCCTCGGCGACCGTGTCGGTTCCGAGTCCCGCCACCAGGAGCCCGATCACCACCGCGGTCACGAAATAGCCGATGAGTGTCGGAATGAACAGCAGTGGGAGCGGTGGCCCGTCACCCGAGGGGTCGACCCTGGCAGCGGTCGCCCATGCCTTGCTCAATGGGGGAATCGAGTACCAGACCGCCGAAAAGGCAAACCACGCGATCGTCGCGACGACCACGGCCAACCAATTCAGCTCCCCGAAGAGGTCGAGGATCATGTCAGTCCTCCTCACGATGGTTCGGTCTCGCCGCAGGCTACTTCTGGGCTGAGAGACCTGTCGACATCGGTTGGCAGGTCGCCGGGACGCACCCATTACCGTCAGCCTCCATGGATCGGCCCGACTTCTCCCATCTCGCAGCACTGCACGCTCTCGGAGATGACCCGTACTCCCGCGCCCTGTGGCACCTCGAGTCCTGAGCCGGGCGGCAGCGGCGTCCAATGCCCACGCGGGTTCGGAGCGGAAGACACTCCGATCGTGACCCGGACCTTCCTCAGCGCGGGACGCGGGTTCGCTTGAACTCGTTGATCGTGGCCCAGTCGAGCATCTCGAGGACACGCCGAAGGTCTTCTGGCCGGTTTCGCTCCATGAACCGGACGAACACGGCCTCGTCGCCTGCGATGAAGGTCGGGACCCCGAAGACGGCGTGGTCCCGCACGAGGGCGGTGTGCTCGCCCTCGAGCGACGCCATCGGAACCCCGGAACGCACGACCATGCGAATCGCATCAGCGTCGAGACCCACTCGGGACGCGATGCCTCCCAACACGGCATCATCGTTCAGATCGACCCCCTCGTCGTGTCGCGCGACGAAGACGGCACGATGGAATGCCTGGAATCGGTCGGGAAAGCGGTCACGTACCGCCAATGACCACAAGATCGCGAGCACACCTGATCCGTCGGACGTCGCGGACGCGTCCCAGATCGGTGGGACGTCATCGGGAAGGCTGTTCTGGTGGAGGGAGAACGGAGCGAAGGTCACGTCGTAGTCGGAGCCGGCGTCGAGTTCATCCAGCAGGATCTCGTTCGCGTTGCGGGCGAAGGGACACAGGTAGTCATAGGTGATGGTGAAGCTCATCGTCACGGTTGGGAGGATATCGACGTTCCCATCGGCTCACGACGGGGGGCCAACGAGTGCCCCTCCAACATTCTCCATAATTCCATAGTCAGGGACTAGCCAATAGGTACCCATGGGGGTATACTCATCCATGTAGGCACCCATGAAGACACGCTCCAACCTCGGCCGCTCGCCGTCGGGTTTCCCGACTCGGAATCGGACGTCGCACTGCAGATCATGGGTTCGACACATGGGAAAGGACCCCTCGTGCAACGCGTACTGATCCTCGGAGCCGGCACCGCCGGGACGATGGCGGCGAACAAGCTCCGCGACAGACTCGACGACTCATACGAGATCACGATCGTCGACGGCGACGACAACCACTACTACCAGCCGGGCTTCCTCTTCATCCCGTTCGACATGTACGGAGTCTCGGACGTCGTCAAGCCCAAGAGGGAATTCATCCCTCGCGGCGTGACGTACATCAACGGCTCCATCACCGAACTCCTGCCGGATGACAACACCGTTCGGCTGGGGGACGGAACGGTGCTCGAGTACGACCACCTGATCATCGCGACGGGTACACACCCGGAACCGAGTGAGACGCCTGGCCTCGATTCAGAGGAGTACGGCAGGACCGTCCACGACTTCTACACCCTCGACGGGGCCGTTGCACTGAGGGACGCCCTCGCCGGGTTCACGAGTGGTCGACTCGTTCTCAACCTCATCGAGATGCCGATCAAGTGCCCCGTGGCCCCCCTCGAGTTCGCATTTCTGGCGGAGGCCCACTTCACCGAACGCGGGACACGGGACGACATCGAGATCGTGTATGTCACCCCGATGAGCGGCGCCTTCACGAAGCCGGTCGCGGCCCGTCACCTCGGCGACATGTTCGAGAGCCGCGGGATCGCCATCGAGCCCGACTTCTACCTGGAGCGCGTCGACCCCGGTGCCAGGAAACTGGTGTCCTACGACGAGCGCGAGGTCGACTACGACCTCCTGGTCACGATCCCCCTCAACATGGGCGCGGCGTTCGTCGGGAAAGCGGGTCTCGGCGACGAGCTGAACCATGTCAAGGTCGATCACTTCACGTTCCAGTCACCGGATCACCCGAACATCTTCGCCCTCGGCGATGCGGCCGCACTCCCGACCTCGAAGGCAGGGTCGGTCGCACACTTCGCGATGGAGACGTTCGTGCCCAACTTCCTCCAGTACCTCGAGGGACGCACGATGACGAGCCGCTTCGACGGCCACGCGAACTGCTACATCGAATCCGGGTACGGCAAAGCGCTGCTCATCGACTTCAACTACGACACCGAGCCCCTTCCCGGGAAGTACCCCCTTCCCGGCATCGGCCCCTTCGCACTCCTCAAGGAGAGCGAGATGAACCACTGGGGCAAGCTGATGTTCAAATGGATGTACTGGCACGTGCTGCTCGCAGGGAAGGACATCCCCGTCCCTGCGCACATGACGCTCGCCGGCAAGGACAGGAGTGCGACGTGACCGACGCCGCAACGATCGACCGTGCCTCCGAGCTGGAGACCAAGATCGATGCGCTGACCGCACAGGTCGAGTTCCTCACCGAGGAGGCTCTCGCCCAGCGAAGGCGCAGAATCGCTCTCGAAGAGCTCCAGAACGATCTCACACCCATCGCCATGACGGCGGTCGAGCGGTCTGCCTACACGCTCGATGGGGTGGACATCGACCCTGGGGATCTGTTCCAGCTCGGGGCACGTGTCGCCGTGAACGCTCGGCTGCTCGAGGGGATGCTCGTCCAGCTCGGGTCCCTCGCCGATCTCGCCGTCGACATCGCGCCCATCGTGAGCCAGGGAGTCGAGCTTGCAATCATGAAGACGGCGGGACTCGGGGAGCGGGGGTACTTCGAGTTCGCAGGGGCCGCAGCAGGCGTGGTGGACCGCGTCGTCGCGAACTACACACGCCAAGACGTCGAGGCCCTCGGCGACAACATCGTGCAGATGCTCGAGATCATCAAGGATCTGACCCAGCCCGAGATGCTCGCCGTGGCACAGAGGCTCCTCGACGTGGTGCACAGCCAGTCGGAGATGGCGACGCGCGAGCCCGAAGATCCTCCGGGTCTGTTCGCGCTCATGGGCAAGCTCCGCGATCCCGAGATCCGCAGGGGTATGGGACGTGCCCTCGACACATTCGCCGCGGTTTCGACCGCACCGGATCGAACGAACGAAGAGATCACAACGACACCTGAGGAGGTGCACTGATGCCAACCACGACCATCGCCGACCGTGAGGTCCACGTCGACGAAGAGGGCTTCATGACCGAGTACGACGAGTGGGACGAAGCGCTTGCGCCGACCCTCGCCGCAAACATCGGGATCGACCCGCTGACCGAGGATCACTGGAAGGTCATCAACTTCCTGCGCTCCGACTTCGCCGACAAGGGCGAGACTGCAACGCTGCGCCGTGTCTCGACGGTGGGCGAGATCCCGACGAAACAGCTCTTCGAGCTGTTCCCGAAGAAGCCGGCACGCAAGATGGCGTACGTGTCGGGGCTTCCGAAGCCTGCAGGCTGCATCTAGAGAGGATGACCATGACAACCGTCGAAACGTCACCATCGATCATTCCCGACTTCGGGGACGAATCCGAGGACCGCAAGATCGCGTTCGTGTGCTCGAAGGGCACACTCGACATGGCCTATCCCGCATTGATCATGGCGTCGGGTGCATTGGAGCAGGGTGTGGAGACCCACATCTTCTTCACCTTCTGGGGTATGGACATGATCAACAAGAAGACCATGGGCAATCTCAAGTTCACGCCCGTCGGCAACACGGCGACCCACATGCCGATGGCGCTCACACCACTGCCGGGAATGACAACGATGGCCACCAACAAGATGCGCAAGCAGATGGAGGGCCTCGGCATACCGGACGTCCCGTCCTTCCTCGAGCACCTCTCGGACATGGGTTGCCATCTGTGGGCGTGCAAGATGTCGGTCGACATGTTCGACCTGACCGAGGCTGACATGATCGACCAGCTCGATGGTGTGCTGAACGTCGCAGATTTCATCGAGATCATCGAGGGTGCCCAGACAATGTTCATCTGACCCGAATCCCCGTTCGTGCCCAACTCATGTCCTACCAGATCAGTTGCGCAGGAACGGAGGGTGCTGGACTCGCAGCTCGCGACACTGGACAATGATGCGGCCAATCCTCGAGGAGGTCACCGTATGGCGGTCCGTGGTCACGAGCTCGAAGAACAGCTCGATGCGTGGGTTACCCGCGAGATCATCTCGGCCGACCAGGCCAACGCGATCAGGGCGCTCGAGGCAACCGGGGCAACCCCGTCCCACAGCGTCGTGCGGGAGGTGCTCGCATACCTCGGAGCGGTGCTCGTCGGGGTAGCTGGCTTCATCCTCGTAGGGCAGTCCTGGGAGAACATCGGTGAGGTCGGTCGGATCATCGTGAGTCTCACGGCGGGCGTTGTGCTCGCAGTCACGGGGTTCGTCCTCGGCTCGATGGACCACCAGGCGACGCGGCGGGCCGGTCAAGTGGCGCTCCTCCTGGCAGCGGCACCCATCGGGTTCGCCACGGGGATGATGACGGACACGATCGTCTCGGACGAGGAGCTGTCGGTCCTTGCCGGGTTCTCCGGTGCGCTCGTCTTCAGCGCGGTGAGCTTCGCGCGCTATCGATCGTGGGCCCAGCACACCGCCCTGTTCCTCTCCGCACTCGGGACGACCATCGCCCTCGGGGCCCTGGTCGAGGGCGACGCGGGATCGTGGGTGACCGGTTTGGGAGTATTCGCGCTCGGCGTCGGATGGCTGATCGCATCCGTGGGCGACCGGCTCGAGCCGAAGGTCCTCGGTGAGGTTTGGGGGATCATCGCCCTCGGGATCGGATCGGTCATCGTCGTGGCGTCACTCGGGTCCACCGAAGGTGACGGTTTGGCGGCGATGGTCGCGTGGATCGCCGTGTCGATCGCCCTCGTCGCTGTGGGGGTCGCTCGCGACGAGGTCGTCCTCCTCGTGGGTGGCGTCCTCGGCCTTCTCATCTATGTCCCATGGATCGTCACCGAGGTGCTCGGAGGAGGGATCGGTGCGCCGGTGTCGCTCCTCGTTGCCGGTGCCCTGCTCATCGGGACGGCCGTGCACCTGTCGAGGCGGTCGAGCCGACCGTGACGTCCGCCATCGGGCGGGCCGTTCGTTGCGTCAGGTCGTCAGACCGGTCGGTCCGCGAGCAGTGCTTCGAGGGCGACGCCGACCATGTCGTCGAAGGTACGTTCCCGTTCCTCTGACGTGGTCTCCTGCCCCGTGACGAGATGGTCCGAAACCGTGAGAACTGCTAGCGCACGAACGCCCTCCTCGTGGGCGATCCCGTACAGGCCCGCCGCCTCCATCTCGACGGCGAGCACTCCCATGCGCTGCCAGGTCGCGAGTGCGGTTTCCACGGGGTTGTAGAAGCTGTCGGACGAGTGGACGTTCCCCACGTGGATCTCGAGACCTGCCTCACGCGCGGCAATCGCGGCGGCGCTGAGGAGACCGAAGTCCGCCGTGGCGGAGAAGTCCCATCCCCCATATCGGGCCCGGTTCACACCAGATTCCGTACAAGCACCGATCGCAAGGATCACGTCCCGCATCCTGGCCTTCTCGGCGATTCCGCCGCACGAGCCGACGCGGACGAGGCGGCTGACGCCGTAGAACCGAATCAGCTCGGTGATGTAGATCGATGCTGACGGGATCCCCATCCCTGTGCCAATGGCGGAGACCGGCATGCCCTTGTACGTTCCGGTGAAGCCGAGCATGTTGCGTACGGCCGTGACTTGCGCGGCGCCCTCGAAGAAGGACTCTGCGATGTACTTCGCACGGAGCGGATCACCCGGGAGAAGCACGGCTTCGGCGATCTCGCCCTGGGCTGCGGAGATGTGGGCTGTCGGCACGAGGGTCTCCTTGGTCGTCTGCGATGACTCTACGGTTCGATCGGATCATCCGGCGACAGTCGGTGAGGCATTCCCGCGAGGCTCACGTCGCCTCCCGGGGCGTCAGTCGAACAAGACCTGAGCGACGTGGGCCGTTGGACGGAGCGCCGATCGTTCTAGCGTCGGAAGAACCATCCCGACCAGAATCCGACGCCGACCATTGCCAGGCCGGTCTGGATCGCGAGCTTGATCCAGTCGATGCCCTCGGTGTCGCCGACACCGAGGAACTGTGCGATCAGGCCGCCGACGAGAGCGGCGATGAACCCGACGGTGATGGTTGCGGCGACCGACATGTCCTGTCGACCGGGCAGGATCAACCTCGCCAGCGAACCCACGATCGCACCAACGACGATCGCGCCGATGACCGTCCACATGAAAGCGATCATGACACCCTCCGATGTAGCCGCATTGGATTCAAGCCTACGCGGTCACCGACACCGATCAAACTACCGGACGGACTATCGGACGGTCTGAATGTCGCGGTGTTCGACTGACCCGTCGGCGTGGAGGGCGAAGCGTCCCTCGGAGCGTGGGTGGACGGGATCGGGCTCGGCCCACGGCCATCCGCCGAACCCTGTCCGCCGATAATCGTCGAACGCTTCCTGGAGCTGCTCGGGCGTGTTCATCACGAAGGGTCCGAGCTGGAACACGGGAGCCCCGATCGGCTGCCCTTGGAGAAGGAGGAACTCGACCCCACCGGCGGCGGCCTCGATGCTCGGTGCGTAGGTGGCCGAGAGCCGCGCACCTTGTCCGGACCGCACGTACTGCCCGTCGATGTGCACACCCGAGCCTGCGAAGACGTGCAGCATTCGGTTGACGCCCTCCGGCGCACCGGGCATCCTCCACGTCGCACCCTCGTTCAACCTCACGAGCCAGATCGCCATGTGCGATCCCGGCTGTGATGCCCACGAATCGGGCGGCGCCGCGGGAGCGGTGAAACCGTCGAGATGCCCTGCGATCACATCGACCGACACTCCCGGCGCCGGCGTCACGGTCGGGATCTCCTCCGACCACAGCATCCGGAAGTACGCAGGCACCATCTTCGACTCTGGCGGCAGGTTCAACCAGATCTGGAACAGTTCGAGTGGGTTGTCACCATCGGCCCGGATCAGCGGGAACATCTCGGCGTGCTGGATCCCCGATCCCGTCGTGAGCCACTGCGTGTCACCTCCGCCATACCTCGCGGTTGCGCCCAGGGAGTCCGAGTGGTCGACATACCCTGTGCGCACAACAGTGACAGTCTCGAATCCGCGATGGGGGTGTTGGGGGAACCCCGGAACGACGGCGCCGTGGTACATGCTCCATCCGTCGACACCGGAGAAGTCCGAGCCGATGCGCCGACCGGTGAGATCACGGCTGGGACCCTGCGCCTCGTTTCCCTCGGGATAGTGGTCGACGTGGTGCATCGTGAAGATGAACGGATCGAGTCCCTGCCATTGGAAGCCCAGATCCACGATGTCGATGATGCCGTTGCTGGTCATTGCTGTATCCCTTCAGATGCTCCACGAGTGTGTTCGGCACCGGTGGGGGCGGCGTATGGGATCTGGCAGAACCCGTGGTTGCAGTAGCCGCGCGGGTTCTTGTGGAGGTACTGCTGGTGGTACTCCTCGGCGTAGTAGAACGGGCCGGCTTCGATAGCCGGGAGGATCTCCGTCGTGATCGCCCCGTACCCGGCCTCGGCGAGCCCCGCCCCGTACGCTGCCCTCGACGCCTCGACGACATCCCGCTGGCCCTCCGTCGTCCAGTACACGGCCGAGCGGTACTGGGTGCCGACGTCGTTGCCCTGCCGGTTCATCGTGGTCGGGTCATGCTGCTCCCAGAAGTGCTTCATCAGCACGTCGACAGACACTGCGGCCGGGTCGTACACCACGAGCACCACCTCGGCATGACCGGTACGGCCGGTGCACACTTCCTCGTATGTCGGGTTCTCGGTCGCGCCGCCCTGATACCCCGCTGCGGTTGTGATGACGCCGGGGATCTGCCAGAAGATGCGCTCCACTCCCCAGAAACAACCCATTCCGAATGAAATCGTCTCGGAGCCGGACGGGAAGGGGGGAACCATCGACGAGCCGTTGACCACATGCATGCCGGAGATGGTGATCGGTTCGGACCGACCGGTGATCGTCGATCGGGATGCAGGGGATGATGTGTCTCTTCGTCTGAACATGTGGTCGAAACGTACCGCTCCCCCGGTGTGTTCCCGACGATTCCACTCGACCCTCGGCGAGTAGCGTATCGGGGTGGCACCGACGCTCGAGAACATACGATCGGCCCTGCAGCGAAGGGGCACGGCGTCCTTCCTCCTCGCAGCCGTTGTCTTGGGTGCCTTGGTCGGTCTCGCCACTGTGGTGCTCGCACTGATGATCCAGGCATTCGAGTCCTGGACGGAGGCATTCGGAACCTGGAGCGGATGGGGTGCGTGGGCGTTCGTCGCCACCATCCCTGTCGGGATGTCGGTTTCGTGGTGGCTGAACGAGAAGCTCGGCGACGGCATCTCGGGTGGCGGTGTGTCAGAGACGATGGTCGGCATGAGCCTCCACGGCGGCTACCTGCCGACACGGCTCATCGTGCCGAAGCTCGTCGCAACAGGTGCAACCCTCGGAACCGGCGGATCCGGAGGCGCTGAGGGCCCCATCGCGTACATCGGTGCCTCGATCGGATCGACGGTTGCCCGGTACACGAACTTCGACCACGATCGAATACGCAGCCTCGTCGCGGCTGGCGCAGGTGCTGGCATCGGAGCCTCGTTCAACGCCCCGATCGCCGGGATGCTGTTCGCCATGGGAGTCATCCTCCGCTCGTTTGCAATCCGCCATCTCAACGCAGTCGTGATCGCATCCGTCGTAGCCGCGGTCACGGCGGAGCTCCTGATCGGCGAGGAACTGCTCCTCACATCGCCTGCGCAGAGGGTCGGCGACCCTGCCGAGCTGCTGTTGTTCGCCCTGCTCGCGATCATCGCAGTCGGTTTCGGGTTGATCTTCCTTCGAGCCCTGGATCTCGCCACCGCAGCGGGTCAGCCGCGGGCCCTCCCACGTTGGACCCGGCCCATCATGTTCGGTCTGGCCGTTGGGCTCATCGGCGTCGTGTGGCCCGAGTCGTTGGGTACCGGCCGAGAATTCCTCACCGGTCTGCTCTTCCTCCAGGACTCGGGATCGTATCTGTGGTGGACGCTTGCTCTCATCGCCCTGGCAAAGATCGCGACCGCCGTGATCACGCGCGCAGGAGGTGGGTCCGCTGGTGTGTTCATGCCCTCCCTCGTGATCGGCGGGTCGGTCGGGGCATCCTTTGCGATCGTCGTCCAGGAGGCGACAGGGTTCGAGCAGCTGGATACCGGCGCCTTTGCGGTCGTCGGCATGGCTGCGGTGTTCGCGACAATCGCTCGCGCACCCCTGACCTCCGTGATCATCGTGTTCGAGCTGACAGGGAACTACGAGCTGATCCTGCCCCTCATGCTCGGTGCCGCCCTTGCGACCTTCTTCGGCGATCGCTTCCATCCCGAGACCGCCTACACGGTGTCGCTCGCACGACAGGGCATCCAACTCCCGCGCAGTGAGGACATCGATCTGCTCGACACGGTCGACGTCCGCGAGGTGATGCAGGATGTCGATGGCGTCCTCCACCCGTGGCAGACGCTTGCGGACGCGGCGGAGTTCTTCGACGTTACGGGCCACCATGGCGCACCGATCGTCAACGACCAGGACGACCTCGTCGGGATCCTCACGATCACCGACATCGCCAATGCCGGGGGTCCGAGCAGGGAGCGCTCCATCGGAGAGACGATGTCGAGCGAGCCGATCACGATCACCGCTGACGTGCCGGTTTCGATGGCCCTGTCACGGATGGCGTCGCTCGGTGTCGGCCGCCTCCCCGTGCTGGGAGGCGCGAACCAACGCAAGGTGATCGGGATGTTCCGGCGCGAGTCAGTGGTGAACGCGTATGAACTCGGGCTGTCGATGGCCAAGGGTCGGGAGTTGTACCGGGAGCGTCAGAGGATCCGATCCCAACCGGGCGCGGACTTCTTCGTCGTCGAGGTCGAAGAGGGTTCCGCCGCGATGAACCGTACTGTCGCCGAGGTCAGTTGGCCCGCAGACGCCGTTCTGGTCAGCATCCAGAGATCCACAGCCGTCCTCGTCCCCCACGGTGACACGGCGCTTCGCGTCGGGGACATCCTCACCGCGTTCGGGTCGCCCGAGTCCCGACACGACATCGAGGCGTCGGTGCACACGACCACCGAGTGATCCCGATTGGCTTCCGCAGAACCCGCCTCCGCGATACCGTGGGCACCCGTGACCACACCAGCACCCATCGTTCCCATCATCCTGTCGGGCGGCTCAGGAACCCGGTTGTGGCCCGAGTCGCGGGCATTGCAACCCAAGCAACTGCTCGACCTCATCGGATCGACCACCCTCCTCGGCCAGACGATCGAGCGTGTGTCGGCAGTCGAGGGCGTCCTACCTCCGTTGATCGTCACGAACGCGGCCCAGGCAGATCCGATAGAACGGATCCTGACCCACGCAGGCGTGACCGCAACGCTCATCCTCGAACCGATTGGCAGAAACACTGCACCAGCCGTTGCCATCGCCGCCCTTGCGGTCGTCGACAGGTGGCCAAGCGCACTGATCCTCGTCCTCCCGTCGGATCACGCGATCGGGGCGCCTGACGTCTTCATCGATGCGGTGTCCCACGGGGCACGTCTCGCGGCCGACGGCATGCTCGTCACCTTCGGTATCTCGCCCACTGCGCCCGAGACCGGGTACGGGTACATCCGCGCCGGGGGGGTCATCGACGACCGGTCATGGGCGATCGCCGAGTTCAAGGAGAAGCCGGACCTCGCAACGGCCCGTGGCTACGTCGAGTCCGGCATGTACTCGTGGAACTCGGGGATGTTCCTCATGGGTGCCCAGCAGTACCTCGACGAGCTCGATGTCCACCGTCCTGACATCGCCCAGGCCAGTCGCACTGCGTACGCTGGTGCCACCGAGCTCGGGCGCCGGATCGACCTGGATCTACAGACCTTCTCGGCATGCCCTTCCGACAGCATCGACTACGCCGTCATGGAGTCGACGGCTCTCGGCGCCGTCATACCCATCGACCCCGGTTGGAGCGATGTCGGGTCCTGGTCGTCGCTCTGGTCGATCGCACCCAAGGATGCGGACGGCAATGCGTTCGTCGGTGATGTGGTCGCATCCGCAACGGCGAACTCCCTGGTCCGATCGAGGGATCGATTGGTCGCGGTCATCGGCCTCGAAGGCGCGGTCGTGGTCGACACGCCTGATGCCCTGTTGGTGACGACGCTCGCATCATCCCAGGACGTCAAGGGCATCGTCGACGGGCTCGCCGCGAACGGTCGTCGGGAGACCATGACATCCGGTGCCGAGACACACGACTGGGGAACGGCGACGCCCCTCGCCTCGGCCCCCGGTGTCCACGTGGCCGTCCTCCGGCTGGATGCCGACAGCAGGACCCCGATGGCATCTGCCGACGCGCTCACCCATCTGCGTTTCCTCGATGGCGATGGGGCCGTGGCCATCGGTGATGCGATGACCACACCCGCGCGGGGTGAAGTCGTCACCATCGGCGCAGGAGTGTCATGGTCCGCGATCTCGGGGGAGAAGCCACTTCTGATCATCGCATCCACCGTCGATACAGTGGTATCGATCGAAGAGCTCGAGGAGTTCGTGAAGAGGAGGTTCGAGTCATGACCACCGCAGTGATCATCGCAATCGTGCTCGCCTTCGTCGTGCTCCTCATCGTGGGATTCACCTTGTCTCGCACGACGGCGCGTCGGAAGAAGGAAGCAATCGCATCCCTGGAGGCAGAGCGGAAGGCGATTTCGTCGGTCACGATCCTCGATCTCGTGATCGCCGAGGTCGACGACCTGGATCTGAGATCCATCGACGGATCAGAGGGTGTGGCTCCCGACGTGCTCCTGCGCGCTTGGAACGACACAGGCGAACGCATCAAGCAGCTCGACCGTGATCGTCTGCGCTTCGTCGTGGTGTCAGGGGATCGCTCCGGCGAGCTTCAACCGGGTGATCTGCGCGTCGAGGAGCGCGAAGGTCCGTCTGCGACGGACAACCCGGCCGGATCCGATGCCTGAGCCCGAAGGCGCCCGACGGACCGTTGCCGTGTTCGGCGCTTCGATGTCCGCCCCCGGCGACGGCTACTACGAGGAGGGTCGTGAGTGTGGTCGACTGCTCGCCGAGGCCGGGTTTGCCGTCGCCACGGGAGGCTACGGGGGGACCATGGAGGCGGTGTCCCGGGGTGCGACGGAGGTGGGAGGTGAGGCAATCGGTGTCACCGTTCCCGATGTCTTCCCGAACCGCAAGGGCCCGAACAGCCACATCACGACCGAGACGCGATCGCGTTCGCTGGTTGCAC
>CAZYGP010000007.1:0-25027 GCA_964647265.1 uncultured Acidimicrobiaceae bacterium
TACGTGGCGGCGTGCCAGATCGGCATCACGCTCAGCAGCCTCGTCGCCGGCGCGTACGGTCAGGCGCAGCTCACCCCGTTGCTCGAACCGGCGCTCGGGGGTATCGGTGGCCGCGCCGCCGCTGTGGTCATCGTGCTCGTGGCGATCACATCGGTGCAGGTCGTGTTGGGGGAACTCCTCCCGAAGACGGTGGCGCTGCGCTACCCGGAGAAGCTCGCGATGGCGACTCTTCCTCCGATGCAGGTCAGCCAGTGGGCATTCCGACCGCTCGTCGCCGTGTTCAACGGCTCGGCCTTCAAGCTGATGAAGCTTTGGAACCTCCAGGTCGACCACACCCATGCCCACGTCCATTCGCCCGAGGAACTCGCCGGCCTCTACCGCGCCAGTGCCGAAGGTGGTCTCATCGACGCATCCGAACGTGACATGCTCGCAGGGATCCTCAATGTCGACGATCGCCTCGTCCGCGAGGTCATGACCCCCCGACCGAGGCTCGTCACCGTGCCCGACACGATGAGCGTGACCGATGCGCTCGCGCGGCTCGCTGGCGGTCCCCACACCCGCTTCCCGGTCACCGGCACCGACGGAGACATCGTAGGCCTCACCCACCTTCGGGACCTCTTCGTCCACGCCCAACGCGATCCCGACCAACCGGTGAGCCACGTCACCAGACCGGTTGTGGCCGTCGCCGAGGTCGTGACCGTCCCCCACCTGTGGCGCACGCTGCGCGACGAAGACCAGCATTGCGCCCTCGTCGTGAACGAGTACGGCGACGTCGCAGGCCTCGTCACCCTCGAGGACGCCATCGAGGAGATCTTCGGCGAAGTCCACGACGAGTTCGACCTCGAGGACGAGCCGATCACACGCTCCGACGGGCGAGTTTCGGTGCGAGGCGATGTCCTGTTGTCGACACTCCGAGATCGTTTCGGCATCAGGTCCGACGTCGTCGATGTCGACACGGTCGGCGGACTCGTCTGGCATCACCTCGGCCGGACACCCCGGCCGGGGGACACCGTGGCAATCACGCCCGACGGTCCCGAGCTCCGAGTCGATGCCATGGAGGGTCGTGCGGTGACCCGAGCCAGCTTCACCGAACCCGGTGATCCCCGATGATCACGAACGTCGCCATCCCCATCGTGGTGATCATCGTGCTCGTGATCATCAACGGTGTGTTCGTGGCCGCCGAGTTCGCGCTCGTCGGCGCCCGCCGTAGCCGACTCCAGACCCTCGCAGACAGCGGTAGTCGGCCGGCTCGGTGGCTGGTCGGTGTGTTCGACCGACCTACCGGTAAGGACGGCTACATCGCCGTCGCCCAGCTCGGCATCACCCTCGCCAGCATCGGGCTCGGCATGTATGGCGAACCGGCCGTCGCCGGCTGGCTCTACGGACCGTTCGAGGATCTGGGTCTCTCGAGCGCGGCGGCCCATACGATCGGATTCATCATCGCTTTGAGCGGCATCACCTACATGCACGTCGTGTTCGGCGAGATGATCCCCAAGGCCCTTGCCCTGCAGGCGCCCGAGACGGTCAGTCTCCGCGTGAACCCGGTCATGCGCGTATTCGGCCTCCTGTTCCGTCCGATGGTGGCGGTCCTCAACGCCGCCGCGCTCGGGCTGATGAGGCTCCTGCGCATCCCCGAACCTGACCAACGGCTCGCGCTGTACACCAGCGCCGAGCTGGCGATCGTCACCGATGAGACCGCCGGTAGCGGACAGCTCGGCGACATGCAACGAAGCCTGATCCGCAACGTGTTCGGACTCGACGAACGCACCGCCGAAGAACTGATGACCTCACGCAGCCGCATCGAAGCCATCGACATCGCCACGAAGCCGGACGATGTCATCGGGCGAATCGCGGCGTCGGAACGCAGCCGGTATCCCGTGGTCGACGGGTCTCTCGACCGTGTCGTCGGTGTGCTGCACATCAAGGACTTCATCCGTGCCCAACAACGGGGCGGTCCCCTCGCGCTTCGAGAGCTCGTGCGGCCGATTCCCACCATCGCGAGCACCGCCAGCGCAGAGCATGTCCTCGAACGCTTCCGACGCAACCGCACCCACGCAGCACTGATCGTCGACGAGCACGGCGGAACGCTCGGCTTCGTGACCATGGACGACGTGATCGCCGAGGTCATGGACGACCAGGTCGATTCGGCCGACAGCGCACCGCTCCGACACGACGACGGCTCACTCAGCCTCGACGGCGAAGTGACCCTCGCTGAACTCGAGGACGATCACGGTATCACCGTCACCAACCCCGAGGTCACGACGATCGCCGGGGTCGTGCTCGCCGCTACCGGCACCCTCCCGACGATCGGAACGACAGTGACCGTGCAGGGCCACGACCTCACCGTCGAAGACATGCGCGGCCGCAAGATCACCCGCATCCGCATCCAACCGAGCCGACCATTCACCGAAGCGACCACAACCGACGGATGAGCGGCCCGTGAGGTCGGTTCTCGACGGGCCACACGCCGACCGAGTGGGGAGTGGTCGAGATGCTTGTCCGGCATGAAGGCAAGCTCGTCTAGGTCGATGACTCCACCCGCTCGACAGCGTCGTCCTGCCATGGGTGCAGCTGGGTCCAAGTCAGTGAGGCCACGACCACGGCTGCGATCGCGACAGCGAAGATGACGGAATCCCACGAGCCCGCGACGGCGCCAATGCCCATGATGACGACCGCCGATCCCATCCGGACCGTCGGGATGCGTCGCGAGACTCGATAGACCGATGCAGCGACGGCAAGCAAGGCGAGGCTGACGCCGAGGGAGAGAGCGAAGCGGCCGAACTGCTCCAACGGCTCGTCGGGGTGGGCGACGATCTCCTCCGCCGCCAGGGAGTAGAAGATGATGCCCACGACCAGCGGATAGTGGAGGAGGGAGTAGGCGTCGCGGGCGATGCGTCCTGGTTCTCTCCCGATGGCACTCACCATTGCGTGTTCGATCACGCCGGCGGCGCGGTGGAAGTATGCCCACCACAGCGAACAAGCGATCGTGAATCCGATGACGATCGCGATGATGTGGACGGCGTCGCGCTCGACGCCCGCAGCCGACAGTCCGATGCCGACGATCGTCTCGCCGAGCGCCACGATGATGAACAGGTACCTGCTCGGTTCAGTGTCATATTCCTTGACAGGAATATGAACAGATCGCTAGTTTGGCCCCATGCATGCAATGACTCTTGCCGCACTTGGCGAACCGAGCCGCTTTCAGGTCGTCGAGTTGCTGCGAAACGGGCCACTCTCCGTCGGTGAGATCGCCGAGGAGTTGAGGATCCGCCAACCGCAGGTCTCGAAGCACCTGCGCGTGCTGAGCGGATCGGGAATCGTCGCTGTGGAGCCAGTGGCGAGGCGGCGGATCTACCGCCTCGAGGCGGAGCCGTTCGAACAGCTCAGCCACTGGGTGGATTCGTTCGAAAGGGTGTGGGAGATGCGATTGAACTCCCTCGACAAGTATCTGGACTCGGTCGACGGGAAAGGGAATGGGGATGGCTCAGAAGCAGGCAGATGACCTTGCAGCCGTGTTGGAGGCGATCGCAGGTATGGCGCCGTATCAGGAGATCGCCGCGCGGATACACGAAGTCATCATGGAGAGCGCTCCCGAGCTCAAGCCTCGGTTGTGGTACGGCATGCCGGGATACGCGAAGGCGAAGGCGAGCCCCGTCATCTGCTTCTTCCGGGTTGACGACTACATGACGTTCGGTCTGACCGAGAAGGCAAACGTGACCCGAGCCGAGAGTGCGCCTGACCACCTGATCGAGTCGGCGTGGTTCCTGACCGAACTGGACGAACCAACCGAGGAACGCATCGCGGACATCGTCAGGAAGGCCGCAAGCTGACACGAGCAGGTGTGCGTGAGAGGAGACCACGATGATCACGCAGCTGTTCAGGAAGCGGACGAACCTGAGCTTCGAGCGGTCGTACGCCGCACCGGTGGAGGCCGTGTGGCAGGCCTGGACGCAGTGCGAGGTCCTCCGCGAGTGGTGGGGTCCCGACAAGACCACGGTGCCCGAGTGCGAGATCGACCTCCGCGTCGGGGGAAGGATCCACATCGTCACCGAAGCTGGCGAAGGGATGGGAAAGTACCAGGGTACGCGCTGGCCCATGGTCGGGACGTTCTCGCTCATCGAGGGACACGCCCGACTGTCATACGATGCTCGGTCCTGGACCGAAGGCGAGGAGCAGACCACGACCATCCACCACGTCAACGACCTCACCCTGTCCGAGGACGACGGGATGACCACCCTCGAGCTCCACGTGTCGATCACACAGGTCGGGTCCGGTGCCAAGATGGCTGCGTTCGGCATGAAGTGGGGCTACAAGCAGCAAATGGACCATCTCGAGGACCTTCTGTCGCGCCGATCCTGACACTCGCGCCCGCGACGGTCGGTCCCCGTTGTCCGGTAGGGTGCAGCGGTGCCCGCGTCGACCAGTCTCGAAGGAACCTTGGGGCGTCTCGACCGGATCATCGAGGATGCCTGTGTCGAGGGCAGCCATCTCGGAGTGTTCCCTGCCATGTACCGGAGCGTCACCTCGGCGGTTCTCGAGGCGATCCGCAGCGGCGGGTTCTTCGATGACGACGAGGTCGTTGAGCACCTGACCGTCGTGTTCGCCGACCTCTACTTCGAGGCCTACGACCGGTACCGAGGGAACGACGAAGCGGCGCGCTGTTGGGTGGTGGCGTTCGAGACCGCCGAGGCCACCCAACCCAGGATGATCCTCCAACATCTCCTTCTCGGGATGAACGCCCACATCAATCTCGACCTCGGGTTGGCCACCCATGAGGTCGCCGGCGGCGACCTGACCGTCGTGAAGGCTGACTTCGTCAGGGTGAACGAGATCCTGTTCCAGATCCTCGATGCCCTTCAGGGAGGATTGGGGGAGGTGTCGCCGCGTATGGCCCTGATCGATCGGTTGGGAGGACAGTGGGATGAGCGGATGATGAGGGTTGGGCTCGGTACCTGTCGGGACCTGGCATGGACTTTCGCCAACAGGCTGGCCGTGGGAGACGACATCCCCGGTGTCACCGCCCGACGCGATGCGGATGCCTCCTGGGTGGCACGGGCGATGCTCCGACCGTGGAGCCCGGTGAACCTCGTGGGCCGGATGATCGCCAAAGTGGAGAGTCGGGACATTCGCCGGATAGTCGCCTCCCTGGCGCGAAGCAGGGTTGACTTCGAAGCCGCATCGCGGGCGGCCGATGTGAGTGTGGGCGCCATGGGCACCGTCGACCAGGGCAGGGGACCGAGCCTCTATCAGGCCGCACATCATCGCCGCGTGCGGCGTCATCCCACGCGGAGGTGACATGGTCGGCCAGGTGCTGGCCGGTGAGGGTCGATCGGCGGATACCAGATCGGCCGGTGTGCCCTCGAACACCACCTACCATCGCCGACGATTCTCAGGCCGGAGTGGTGGACGCTCGCGACCCTGACGACCACGGCGTCGATGTCGCTGTCCAGCCGGACCTCGAGGACCACGACGGCTGAGCCAGTCCGGCCGCCGCATCCACTTCGTGCCGACACTGGCCGTCCGGTCCCGTGGCGAGCTTGCTCATCGGTAGATCGCTCCTCATCTCGGCTGAGCACATGTCATCTCACCATGAGCCGTAGGCACGTGCCGAAGCCGCGGCATGCACCCGTGGGAGCCCTCTCCCGGATTGGCGTAGAGTCCCCGTCGTGACTGCGCCGTCCGAAACAGCAACCGTTCAGGGCATGGGCAGGCTCCCCAGTCTCGCTGTCATCGGTGTGATCGGAGGAGCGGCCCTGATCATCGGTCCACGCCTGCCCCTCCTCAATGCGGTCGTGGTGGCGCTGGTTCTGGGAGCGGTCTTCGCAAACGTGGCCGGTCGTCTCGGAACGCTGAACGAGGCCGTTTCACGGTTCATGCTCAAGGACGCCCTGAAGTTCGCCGTGGTGCTGCTCGGGGCTGGCATCAACCTGTCGATCCTCCGCACGGTCGGCGTCCCAGCACTCACCGCAGCGGGTCTCAGCGTGATCGTCGCGATGGGGGTCAGCCTGCTGGTGGGCACGAGGCTCGGCCTGCGACGCAGCGCATTGGCCCTCATCGGGGTGGGAACGGCCATCTGTGGGGCGAGCGCTATCGCAGCTGTGGCCCCCGTGCTGCGGTCCCGGCGCGAGGAGATCGCAGTCGCGCTCGCCACGGTGTTCACCTTCAACGCCGTCGCCCTCGTGGTGTATCCGCTGCTCGGCGCAGGCCTCGGCATGAGCGAGGTCGCCTTCGGGACGTGGTCGGGCCTCGGCGTCCATGACACCGCGACGTCCGTCGCCGCCGGCTTCGCGTTTGGGGAGGTGTCGGGCGAGGTCGCGACCCTGGTGAAGCTGACGAGGACCCTGTACCTCGTGCCCACGGTCCTCGTGGTCGCCGTCGTCGTGTCACGAGCGGACGGCTCACGCGACCAAGGCCTTCGTCAGGCGATGAAGAGCTTCCCCTGGTTCGTCGTCTGGTTCGCCGTACTCGCCGGGTCGAACACGCTCGGCCTCCTCGGGCCGGTCGGCGACATCGCCAACGACGCGGCCAAGCTCCTGCTCGTGTTCGTCGTCGCCGCCGTCGGAGCGTCGCTCCGGGTCAAGGATATTGCAGGCGTCGGGTGGCGGCTGTTCGTGACGGGCGTCATCGCGAGCGCCGCCGTGGGCCTCATCGGGTTCATCGCGATCAATCTCGCCCAGCTCTGAGGTGCCCATCGGGCGGGCGTCGGCAGCGCCGTTCTATCGTTCCAGGCGTTGCAGCACGTCGTACGCGGCGTACTTGTACGCCTCGGTGCGCGTCGGGATGTTGTACGTGGAGTCGATGAAACCGTCGACAGTCCCCTCGGCGTGGATCACCGCCTGGCCGAGGTGGATCATCTCCGCTGCATCGTCACCGAGGATGTGCACGCCGAGGATGCGCCGATCCGCGCGGGAGACGACCAACTTGACCATCCCCTCGGTCGTGCCGATGATCCGGCTCTTCGCGTTGGCGGAGAAGAGGGACCGGCCCGAGACGGCGTCGATCCCTGCAGACCCGGCCTCCTGTTCGGTCATCCCCACCATCCCGATCTCGGGAATGGAGTAGATTCCGAACGGGGGCATCGGATCGACCCGCTCCTTGAACGGGATGTCGAACGCCCGACACGCCGCGACCCTGCCCTGCTCTGCAGAGACCGACGCGAGCGCCGGAGGCCCGATCACGTCGCCTGCCGCGAATATCCCGGGGATCGTGGTCTCGAAGCGTTCGTCGACGACGATCCTCCTACGGTCGTCGCACGAAACCCCGACGGCTTCGAGGCCGAGCGCCTCGGTGTTGCCGGTCCGTCCCGCGGCGAACAACACCATGTCAGGGTCCACGGCGCCGCCGTCAGCGAACGTCACCCGGAGGCCGGACCCTGTGCGTTCGACGACGGCGTCTGGGGAGCCGAGTCGGACGTCGAGGCCTGCCCTGCCGAACGAGGCGAGTAGTTCGTCGGAGATCTCGTGGTCGAGGAAGGGCATGAGCCGGTCCGTGCCATCGACCAGGGTCACCGTGGAACCCAGGGCGGTGAAGATCGAGGCGTACTCGGAGCCGACGGGACCGGCGCCGATCACGACCATGCTGTCAGGGATGCGCTCGAGGTGGATGATCGAATCGGAGTCGTGGACGTCGGGGTCCTCGAAGGGTATGGCTGCGGGATGGAACGGGCGCGACCCCGTCGCGATGAGGATCACATCCGCACCGAGCGTCCTCGTGGAGCCATCGTCGTGCTTGACGAGCACCGTGCGATCCGGGCCGAGCGTCGCCTCACCCCGGACGAGCAAGATCCCGTGGCGGTCCAGGTTCGCCTGCACTGCGTCAGCGATCGAACGTGACACGTCGGACTCGCGCTTGCGGAGCAAGTCAACGAGCTCGTCACCGTTGAGACCGAGCGAAGCTCCGTACACGTCTCGGAACCGGTAACCGGTCAGATATTGGGCAGCTTCCCGAAGGGTCTTCGACGGGATACCTCCGGTGTTCACCGGAGCACCGCCGGGGACCGCGCTGCGTTCGACCAGGGCCACGGACTTCCCGAAGTACGCGGCCTGCGCCGCAGCCTTCTCCCCGGCAGGTCCCGAACCTATCACCACGAAGTCGTATCGATCCACGGTGCCTCCCGATTGACCGCTCGAGACCAAGGTATCACGCCCGTGAGGACGTGGTCCCGACCGGGAACCAGGACGTCATGCCCTGGCGTGCGGCATCCGACCGGTATCCTCCGGGCACGGCGATGGGGCTCGCCGACAACCGCCGTACCCGGCTGATGGCTCCTGTGACGACACCTGCGAGCCATGCCCCATCCATCCTCCGCCCACTCCACCCCGCTGCGACACCGACGTCGGATCGTGGCAGCTTGGTCGGCCGTTCTCGCTGGCGGCTTGGTCGGGTCGGCTATGAGGTCTGGCATCTCCTTCGTCCTCCCCACGCCGGTTGGCACCTTCCCCGTGGTGACGTTGACGATCAACCTCGTCGGGTCGCTCCTGATCGGTCTGTTTCTCGCCCGGTGGGATCGCTCGGCTGCACGGGACTGGTCCCTTCGGTTCTGGGCAATCGGTGCCCTCGGATCCTTCACGACCTTCTCGACCTTCAGCCTCGAGGCCGTGCAGCTCCTCGAGGCACAGAAGCCAGTGATGGCGGCGGGTTACCTCGTCGGATCGGTGGCGGGAGGCTTGATGCTCGCCGTCGCGGGCCTTCGCCTCGGGTCGGTGCAGCGATGACGTTCCTCGCGGCGACGGTGGCTGGTGCGCTCGGTGCCCTCAGCCGGTATGTCCTGTCCGGATGGGTGCAGGACCGAACGAGTTCATCGTTCCCGGTCGGCACCCTCTCCGTGAACCTGTCCGGAGCGTTCCTCCTCGGCCTCCTCGCTGGCGGTGGGGACCTCGAGTCGCTGGCCGTGACCGCCGGCGTGGGCTTCCTCGGGGGATTGACCACCTTCTCGACATGGATGGTCGAGACCGTCCGGCTGGGGTTCCCCCCGTTGAGCGCACGTGCCAAGGCGAACATGACCGTCATGCTGGTCAGTGGCCTTGCACTCGCGGCGATCGGGTATAGCGTTGGATCGTGAGGAGGCAGCCATGGACGCGGCGACAGATGCGAGGCTCCTGAGGATCTACATCGGTGAGTCCGACACCCACGCGGGTAAGCCCCTCCACACATCCATCGTGGAGACCCTTCGAGCCGAGGGCATGGCAGGTGCGACCGTGCTTCGCGGCATCGAGGGGTTCGGCCGGTCGAGCAGACTCCACACGGCCCACATCCTCAGGCTCTCCGAAGACCTCCCGATCGTCGTCGAGTGTGTCGACTCGCTCGCCAGGATCGAGGCCATCCTCCCGGTTGTCGAGGCCATGAGCGGCGACTGCCTGATCACGCTGCAGCGAGTCGAGGTACGCACCCACCCGGGACACGGTTCCTCAACTTGAACGCACACGGTGGCGCTCGTCTCGACCTCACCCGGTCCCAGATCCTCGCGTTCAGGCGCCGGGTCGGAGCCCTCGACGAACGAATGCCCCGCGGTCGGCGTTCGCTGAGGCGTGCAGCGTGGGCAGGGCTCCAGGACAGCATGCCGCGAGCAGCCCTCCTCTCGATCCACGCTCGCGTCTCGGGGACCCAACCAAACACCCTGGATGAGCCCTCCCTCGTGCAACTCTGGGGCCCGCGCTTCAGCGCCTACGTCGTGGCGGAACGCGACATCGCCGTGTTCACCCTCGGGAGGCTGCCCGAGGAGCCGACCCGCCGCAAGCGCGCCGAGGATCTCGCCGATCGTCTCGATGCCCTCCTGGGTGGGGACAGGATCACCCACACCGCCGCGGAGCGTGCTCTCGGGGAAGGCTCGAACCAGCTCCGATACGCCGCCCCTACAGGCAGGGTCCTCATCCGATGGGATGGTGCGCGACAGCCCATGATCTGGACCGTGCCAGCGCCGGATGTCGATCCCGTCGATGCTCGCCTCGAGCTGGCCCGCCGGTACCTCCACGTCTTCGGACCGGCCACACCCGAATCGTTCGCCTCGTGGGCGGGGATCCGATCCCATCGAGCCCCTGCCATCTTCGACGCGCTCCGCCGGTCGTTGACCCCGGTGAGAACACCGATCGGCGACGCCTGGATCCTCACGAGCGACGAAACTGCCCTGGGTTCGGACCCTGGGCGCGTCGCGCCTGCCCGGCTCCTCCCGAGCGGTGACGTGTACTTCCTCCTCCAGGGCTCGGATCGCGAGCTCCTCGTTCCCGAGGTCGAGCACAGGAGTGAGCTCTGGACGTCCCGCGTCTGGCCCGGAGCGGTCCTGGTCGCAGGAGAAGTCGTCGGAACCTGGCGACGCTCGAAGGGTGCCGTGACGATCAGCGCGTGGCGCCGCCTTGCCAGACCGGAGCGTGACGAAGTCGAGGCGGAGGCGTTCGCCTTGCCGCTTCCCGACGTCGCGGGGCAGATCACCGTCCATTGGAGTTCTCCGGTCAATTGACATGCCGGTTGGCACCCGGATAGGGTCGCGCGCGAGCGGATCCGTCCGGGCCCGAAACAATGACGGTCTGCGAGCAAGCACTGCAATTGCGCCTCCGGCGCCCGTCGCGCGAACGTTGAAGAGCCCCATGGTGCCAGTCGCTCCATCGGAACCCCCGACGGCTGATCAGACCCCAACCCTGATTGAGTCAGATCCATCGCGGGTCGTCATCGGGGCGAGTGGTCCGGGGTCCGAACCGGACGACCTGCGTCCCCCGCTCGTTCGCTCGACGGTCTACGCGTACAGGGCGTTGATCGGGATGGTGCTCGTCGCGCTCGGGGTCGTCCTGTTGTTGGTGTTCGAGAACGCCCTCCTGGGTCTGACCGAGGACATCGCGTCGATACAGGGAAGTTGGCCGGGTTGGCTCGGTGAGGTCATCGACGGTGTCGTCGGTGTCACGAGCGTGATCGTGATCATCTCCACGAACATGCTGCTCGTGGTCCGCAGGAAATTCCGGCGCTGGATCATGATCAACGTCGCAGCGATCACGGCGGTCGTGCTCGGCATCGCGGCGGGTCAGGTCGTCCTCACCTATGCAACCTCCGATGCGCTGAGGTTGGCCGTCGAGGCGGCGCCGCAGGGCACGCTCGAGGGCAGCTTCCTGGCCTCGTTGATCGCCGTGATGACCGTCGGCAGCGTGTGGATCGGACCGCGGCTCCGGCCGTGGGCAGTGGGGTTCGTCGTTGGTGTCGCTTCGCTGTCGTTCGTGCCAGGGTCGATATCGGTGATCACCCTGCCTCTCGACATCGGGGTCGGCATGCTGGCGGGCGCGCTCGTTGCGATCGTCCTCAAGACCCGTGATCGCACCCCTACGGTGTTCGAGCTCGGCGCGGCGCTCGAACGGAGCGGCATCGGGTGCATCGAGCTCGAACGAGCCTCTGTCGATGCGCGAGGCTCGGTGCCGTGGTTCGGTGTCACGGCCGACGGTCGGCAGATCTTCATCAAGACCCTCAATTCCGACCATCGGGCCACAGACCTGATGCTTCGTGCCTATCGGATGGTGAGACTCCGCCGGGCGGGAGACCGAAGACCCTTCTTCTCGCTGCGCCAAGCGGTGGAGCACGAGGCGTTCCTGTCCTTGGCGGCGGACGCGCGTGGCGTGAGAACACCGGAGATGTTGGCGGTCTCGGATGTCGAGAGCGACGGAATGCTCCTGGCGTACACCAGGATCGAAGGTCGGTCCCTCGACAATGTGGATCAGGAAGCCATCACCGACGACCTCCTGGTCGACATCTGGCGTCTCGTAGCCTCGATGCAGGGCGCGTTCATCGCCCATCGGGACCTCGGGCTCGCGAACCTGTTCGTCGCCGACGACGGCAAGCCGTGGATCATCGATTTCGGTTTCGCCGAGCTCGCCGCCGACGAGGCGCTGCTCGCCAGGGACCGCGCTGAACTCCTCGCCTCGACCTCGGTCGTCGTTGGGTCGGAACGGGCAGTCGCAGCAGCCATCGACGTGATGGGCGCCGATGCCGTCGCTGAAGCCCTGCCCTGGGTGCAACCTCTCGCCCTGAGTTCGTCGACACGATCCCGACTCGGAAAGTCCGAGGCATACACGCAGCTCCGCACGGTGGCTGGCGAAGCCGTCGGCGTGGACGAGGTGAAGTTCGAGCGAATCGAGAGGGTGAAGCCCGGTACGTTGCTCATCCTCGGATCGGTCGCCGTAGCGCTGTACGTGCTGATCCCGCAGCTGGCAGCAGCGACTGGCTTCTTCGAGGAAGTGAGGAGCGCAGACCTCTTCTGGGTCGGGGTGGCGGCGCTGGCATCGGCCATGACCTATGTGGGCGCCGGCATCGCAATGGTCGGAGCCGTTCCGATGCGCCTCCACCTTGGGTCGATGGTGATGGCGCAGCTGGCCTCGACGTTCGCCAACCGGGTCACCCCTGCGAAGGTTGGTGGCATGGCCACGAATGTCCGGTTCCTGCAGAAGCGAGACATCCCCCTGTCCGTCGCTGCGTCGGCCGTCGGCCTCAACACGGTCGTCGGAACGGTTGTCCACATCGCGTTGATGGTCTTCCTGGGCACCGTCGCCTCCCAGACCGTCGACATCCCGATGCCGGATGCACGGACCACCGCGATCGTGGTTATCGTCCTCGTTCTCGCATCGGGTCTCGTGATGCTGCTCCCGAAAGGTCGCGAGCTCCTCACGAGATACCTCGTCCCGGCCCTGAAGGCCAGCGGGCTGGCGGTCGCAACCATTGCGAAGACGCCCGCGAAGCTGTTCGCCTTGTTCACGGGGTCGACGACGGTGACGCTGAGCTACACCGCCGCGATGATCGCATCCCTGCTCGCGTTCAACTCGGACATCGCCATCGTCACGGCGGCGTTCGTGTATCTGGCTGGTGCCGCCGTCTCGTCCGCGGCCCCGACGCCAGGGGGGATCGGCGCAACGGAAGCCGCCCTGGTCGCCGGATACACCGCGGTCGGCGTCGAACCGTCGTTGGCATTCGCCGCTGTACTGCTCTTCCGACTGGTCACGTTCTGGCTCCCCATACTTCCCGGTTGGCTCGCCCTCCTGAGGCTCCAACGCAGGGGCGGCCTCTGAGTTGTCCAGCCTCGCTTCGTCGAGGCGGTTCCTGGCCTCACTGCGAGTTCGTCACCCGACGGTCCACCAGGCCATACATCTCGGAAATGGTCACGCCGAGCGCGACTCCGCCGATCACGTCGAGGGGGTAGTGCGCACCTACGTAGATCCTGCCAAGACCGACAACCGACACGAGGAGTGCCCCCGCCACCCTCGATCCCGGTTCGGCACCGCGAGTGAGGCCGGATGCGATCGTCGTGACGACCGCTGCGTGTCCCGACGGGTATCCGAGTCCTTCATCCGCGCTGCCGAGCCTCTTCTGCGCGTTCTCGAGGTGGTCGCCTGGCCGTCCCCGTGTGACGCGCTTCTTGAGGGCCTTTGCACAGACCCACGCCGTGAGGCCGGTCACCGCGATGCGAAAGGCGGTTGCGGGCTGTCTTCGCGCCAGCAATCCTGACGCAACGACAAGCGGTGCAGCGAGCGCTCCTGCCTGCATCGGGGCCCAAACGACCCTCTCGAGTGAGTGGGGAAGGGCGTTGATCCGGCGGAAGAGTGCGGCATCCCAGTCGGGCACACCGCGTCTGGCAACCGCGGCCGACCACGTGAGAACGGCAATGGCCGTCGTGGTTCTGGTCCTGCTCACAGCATCTTCCTCGAAGCGGGTTGATCGTGGATGGAGAGCTCTGTCCCAGTATGGCTCCACTGGTGTCTGATGCCGCCCGGGATCGTGACCGGCGCCTACGGGTGCGCCCCACTCGTCGATGGTACGCCTGCCGTATGATGCGTTTCATCCTGTCAGGATGATGCGAAGCGATCGATGACGCGGTCTCCTCCGGTGTGTGGGTGAGTGACGGCCCCGCGCGCCGTGAGTCCCGGGAGCGGGGACCGGGCGCCCGCCAACGAGTGATCATGCCGGCGGTTCGGGTCGATGGAGAGGTGTGCTGATGGAACTCCTTCAAGCCCTCGTGCTGGGCGGTCTTGCGCAGTCGTCGCTGATCCTTGCGGGCCTCGTCGTCTACCGGGTCGCCGTTTCGGATCGGGTCATCGGCTCCCTGGCGGGCTTCGGCGCAGGCGCACTCATCGGAGCGATTGCGTTCAGCCTCATCCCAGAAGCTTCCGGCCTCGACGAGTTCCAGCTCGCGATCTGGATGCTGATCGGAGCCGCGATCTTCGTAGTCAGCGATCGGTTCGTCGAGACGAGATTCGGCAACGGCGGCGGCGAAACCGGCTCGCTCGGGATCGTGGTCGGCTCGGTGGTCGATGGCGTACCCGAGTCAGCCATCTTCGGGATCCAGATCGCCACCGGCCAGGCCGTGAGTGCAGCGTTCGTCGCCGCTGTGTGGGTGTCGAACATCCCACAGGCACTCGCACCGTCTGCGGACCTCGCGAGATCAGGTTGGCGCATGCCGAAACTCGTTGGCATGTGGGCCATGGTCGTGGGTGCGTGCGCAGTGACGTCCGCGGGCGGCTACCTCATCGGGAACGCCGTCGGAGCTTCTGGTGCACGCATGGCTGCGATCGCTGCCGGTGGCTTGCTTGCGATGCTGACCGACTCCTTCATGCCGTACGCGTTCCAGAAGGGCGGACCACAAGCCGGGATGTGGACGACAGTCGGCTTCGTCGCAGCGTTCGCCGGATCCTGATCCCATCACCCGGCGATGGGCTGGGTCGACCATCCGTTGATGCCCCGCGGACACCTGCAGCGGTCGGCCGTCCAGGTTCGTCGTCGCGCGGGCAGTCGAAGGGCGATATCGTGCACGACCTTGGACAGGTGAATCGATGTGATCATGGTGTAATCACACAGACCAAGGATCGAGTGATGGACATCTTCATCTACCCGGATTCCAGCGCTGGGCTGGCCAACCAGGTGTTCGAGCAGGTTCGTACCGGCATCCTCGACGGTCGAGTGGGACCGGGGGAGCGGCTGCCCTCGAGTCGGGAGCTTTCGACGACGTTGGGGGTATCCCGGCACACCGTTACGACCGCGTTTCAAAGGCTATCGGCCGAGGGCTTCATCGAGGGAAGGCGCGGTGGGGGCACGATCGTCTCGGATCTCTCAGGGTTCATTGCGATTCGAGATCGAGCCGAACGATCGGCCGATCTGTCCGGGCCCGACAGGGAAGCGGCTCCTACCCTCGATCTGCGCCCCGGTACACCGGACCCCCGTCTGTTTCCGACCGCTGACTGGAGACGCCACACCCGATGGGCCGTCGATCAGCATGAGGCGATCTACGGCGACCCCGCAGGGATTGCCGACCTCCGGTTGATCCTCGCGCGCTGGGTCGCCCGTTCCCGGGGAGTGGATGCAAGCTTCCGGCAGCTGATCGTCACGTCAGGGGCTCAGCAAGCCTTCTATCTGTTGGTACGGGCCTGCACGGAACCGGGGGATGTCGTCGCCATGGAGGACCCCGGGTACAACCGGTTCCGTGGTGTGGCGGAGGCGAACGGCGTCGAGATCGCATCGATCCCTGTCGACGCCGACGGTCTCGTCGTGGATGCGATCCCGACGAACGTCAAGCTGGTCCACGTGACACCGTCACATCAGTTCCCGACTGGTGTCACCATGTCGATGGCTCGGCGCCTCGAGCTCCTCTCGATGGCACAAGCTTGCGGGATCCTGATCGTCGAGGACGACTACGACTCGGAGTTCCGATATGTGGATCGTCCGCTGGAGCCCCTCTACCGGCTCGACCGGAGTGATCATGTCGCGTACGTGGCGACCTTCTCCAAGACGCTCTCTCCGGCGCTGCGGCTCGGGTACGTCGTCGTACCCCCGTCCATCCTTGAGCAGGTTCTCGAGTTGCGTCGACAGGTCGACTGGGCGCCGTCACAGGTGGACCAGCTCGCGCTCCGCGGCTACATCGCCGACGGGCACCTCGGCGGCCATCTCAGGAGAACCCGTCGTATCTACATGGAGAGACACAAGCGAATGTCAGCGTTTCTCGAGGGTGCAGCGGCCCGGGGGGTGTTGCGACCCGCGGAATCCAATGCCGGCCTCCACATCTCTGCTCGACTGTCCCCACTCCTCGACGAGGGCGAGGTCAGGGCACGGTTGGCTGATCGTGGTGTGGCGATCGAGGGATACGCCGAGTACTCCTCGATGGGACTGCCTCACGGCGGGCTCGTGTTCGGCTTCGGGATGGTCGACTTCCACGAGTTGGAAGCGGCGATCCGGCTACTCGGCGACGTCATCGGCGTCGACGCCTGATCCTCGAAGCCCAGAGTTTGGTCCGGTAGGAATACGATATGTTGGACCTGTACGACATACCAAGGTTCACCTAGTTTGTGTGTGTGACCACCAACCCGCGCTCGCATGTGCTCCCGTCGAAGCTGTCGGCGAATCGAACTGTCTCGGATCGGGAGCTGTTCACCCCCTTCGACTGGGCGACGTTTGCTGCGGTCGGCGTCATCTGGGGATCGTCGTTCCTCCTCATCAAAGTGGGCCTCGACTCGTTCCATCCCGGCCTCATCACCTGGGCGCGAGTCGTGCTGGGTGCGCTTGCACTCCTGACACTGCGTCGTCGTTCCAAGTCCATCGAAGCATGCGACCGTCGGAGCGTCGTCCTGCTCTCCCTGCTGTGGGTCGGCATTCCCTTCACCCTCTATCCGCTCGCGGAGCAGCATCTCAACTCCGCGGTCACCGGATTGCTCACCGGCGCCACTCCGCTGTTCGCCGGGCTAATCGGTGCCATGTGGTTCAACCGGCCGACCCGAGGACCCCAACGGCTGGGCATGGCCATCGGGTTTGCCGGGGTCACACTCATCGCTGCAGGCTCTGGAGCTCAAGGGGGAACGGCGCCTGTGGGCATCGCGATGGTCCTTGCAGCCACGGTCTGCTACGGGATCGCGACCAACATGGCCGGGCCTCTTCAGCACAAGTACGGGTCGGTGAACCTCATGGGCCCGATGCTCTGCTACGGGGCCCTATGGACGGCACCGTTCGGGCTGGTCGGTGCCATGCAGTCGACCGTGGCGGTTGGGCCTGTCATGGCGACAGGCGTCCTCGGTGTCGTGGGCACAGGCCTCGCCTTCGTCATGATGGCGACGCTCGTCGGACGGGTGGGAGGACCACGCGCTTCGTTCATCACCTACCTGATACCACCCATCGCCCTCGTCCTCGGTGCGGTGTTCCTTGGAGAGACCGTCGCTCCGATCGCCCTCGGCGGCGCGGCGTTGGTCCTTGCTGCATCGATCCTCGCGTCCCGAGCGGAGGCCTGAACCAATCGCGTCAGCGTTGTGCGAGGTAGGAGCGGACCGAGGTCGTGAGTGGCAGTGCGAGCAGTGCCATCCCGATCAGCCCGAACGTCGGCATGAGGACCGAGAACGGTATGGAGACGACTTCGATGCCGATCCAGATCACCTGAGCGCCACCGATGACGATGGTCGTGATCCATGACCAGTGGTGACGGGTGAGCCTCTCGATCACACCGAGGATCGCCCACCTCGGCCGGCGGGCGATGCCGTACGCGGCGACGAGCGATCCGACGCCGAACCCCACGACGAGGATGAGACCGGGTATCACCCAGTTGCTGATGAGGGGGAGGTCGTCGAGGTACGAGTCAGGCGGGCGCATGCCTGCGCCGCCGAGCGCCAGACCGAGCCCACCACCTACTGCGCCGACGCCGAGAATGATCAGGAGGACGATCGTGGCCGTCACCGTAGCGGGTCGTCCATCTTCGGGAATAGAGGCGGGAGGTGATGTCACGGTGTGTCGGCGACCTCAAGACCTGATCACACACGAACGCCCACAGCGCCTCACGTTTCGACCATCTGCCGATCGGCCAGCAAACCGTCGACGAGTTCGATGAACCGGTCGACCACCACCATGGCAAGGATGATGGCCATGAGTCCGAAGAAGCCGGAGATCTCCACCGAGGATCCGAACAGGATGTCGATCACCTCGAGGAACACGAACTTCGACACGAACAGGATTGCCCAAACGGACAGGCCCATGCCGATCCTGCTCCCGGCGCTCGTCCTCCCCTTGAAGGGTGCGGTCGCGCGTAGCTTGAGCCGGAACGTCGCCCATGTGAGGGCTTGCATGACCAATGCGGCGAGGAACAGGGTCGAGAAGGACGTGACATCCAGGATGTCGGTGTAGTCGTTGAAGAAGCCCATGACGACGGCGTAGAGCAAGGTGCCCATGGTCCACTCACGGAATACGGTCTGTCGTGCATTCATCCACTCAGTGTGGCATCACGAGTTCGGCAAGTCACTCCGCAGTGCAAGATCACCGCTGACGGGTCATTCCGCCGTGTCGACCCTTGCGAGCGGCACGTTGACCGGCGTGCCTTCGGCGTCAGCGGTGGAGAAAACGAGGCTCGTCTCGTTGCAGGTGTATGTGCCGCCCGTGAGGAGGACATAGGAAGCGAACAGGGGTGGTGGGACCTCGGCGCCACCGATGGTGGACGTCATGGCGCTGGTGTCCCGAGACGACGTCCACGTGCTCGGCGCACCGGGTTCTTCGGTTGCCGTGTACTCGCCGGTGGCGGTGCCACGATCGGTGAATGCGGTCTTGAAAGGATCCGCCGCGGCGACCATGGGGACCATCTCATTGAAGTTCCAACGAGCGGTCCCGTCTTCATCGACGACCACGACCACCCCTGAGCCCCCTGTGGAATCCCGGCCGTACAGGATGTCGGGATAGGTGAACGTCTGGGACACCCACGTGCCGACGATGCAGAGTGGCGCCTCCTCCTCGTGGAACGCCACCGTCGAGTACGTGCTCCCTTGCACCTTCATGAGCTCCGTCAGCTCGTCGAAGATGGGCTCGATGAAGCCACCGAACAGCTCGTCGGCCTCGAAGGCGAAGGGGAGCTTCGGTATCAGGCCGTTGATGAGCCCGTACACCATCGCCTTGAGCGAATCGAGCCGGTTCGGCGACACCGACACTCCTGCCGCAACGATGTCGCTTCGTTCCTCTCCCCGATCGGACTCCTCCCGACCCGTCACCCACTCGTAGTCGGCTCGGTTGTCCGGACCGATCGCTGTCGCAGACGAAAGGGGCGACCCCAGGTCCGGGAACCCCACGACTCCCCACTTGACCGCCGACCCCGCCGCGGTTCCCGGATCGAACAACTCGAGCCCCGCGGCTTGTGCGCAATCCACGACGGGAGCTGGCCAGCTCGGCAGACCTGTGGCGACGGCGGCTGAGAAGGACACGCCGATGTCCGGCTCGGAACCCACCGCGAATCGGGTGTTGGGTGCCGACGACGTGACGTCGAGCTGCCAGGGGCTGAGCACGGACGCCAGCATGGCAATCGTTCCGACGATGAAGAAGGCTGCCTGGATGGCGTCGACGACGGGCTTCGTGATCGCGTCGACCAGGCCGGTGATCACCCCCTGGACGAGGTCGACTGCGGTGTTCCATATGTCACCGAGGAACCCCAGGAACCCGTCACCGGCATCAACCTTGAACAGGTCGAACAGGGCTGTGAGCACATCATTGACGAAGTTGACGACCGTCGAGCACACGCCCCCACTCGACTGGGCCAGTGAGGCGCGTAGACCCGACGCACCGATGCCTGCGGCTTCACCGCCGGTGTCGGCCGTGAGCGCGTGCTCGGCGTCGGCCACGAACAACGTCAGAACAACGCTTGGGTATGTGAGGAATGGAGCGTTCTCCCACGCCTGGTCACCCATGAGGTCCGCTGCTGATCGGGCTATCGGCGTGGCACCGTTCACCAACCACGCAGCGACCAGATACGAGAAGGGCACGCCGCCGGGTGATCCCACGATCGAGTCGAGCTGTGAACCGAGGTACCCGGTCCCGCTCGCAACCTCGTGCGCCATGGAATCGACCTGCCACGTCCACAGGTTGATCACCGACCGCCCCGTGCTCGTAGCGGTGCCGCCCCGCTCGATATCCACGACCTCGATCCCCGCCACCGCGAGAGCGGCGTCGACGGCTCCTGGCGGGCGCGGCGCCGACGTCGACGTATCGGCGCCGTCCGATCCCGGCACGGAGGTCGACGACGTGTTGGTGACCTGTGCACAACTGGTGGTGAGGACCACGCACGTGATCGAGACTGCGACCAGCCTCGTCCGGATCCCCCTCACGCGCCGAGTCCTCGACATCAAGCAGACCTCCACCTTTGGAAGTATGACAGCGATGTCAGTGAGGCGGTGAGCAGATCGTTTCATCCCAACGGGTTGATTGGACAGGGACGCGCACTGTATAGGGTGTCATCAGTGGGATCGACGCGAGGACCGCGCTCGATGCGCCCGAACCGGAGGAGAGCTCGATGGATCGAGTCATGGAGATGGTCGTTGCGGGATACCGCACGGTCGATGGGGCAGAAGTGGACTTCGCCGCCTTCATCGATCTCGTCGGAGCGAGGCGGATCCACACCGACGGTGTGATCCTCGTACATCGGGACGACGACGGACGGATCAGGGTGATGAACACCGGGGACCAACGAGGCCGTACGGGCACCGGCTGGGACGGAGGTGTCGGTGTTCTCGTCGGTATGGCGGAACCCTCCCTGCTGTCATCGGTGGCGGTCGGTGAAACTCCTGTCGAGCTCGTCGGCAGGCTCGACGAGAACCGATCGATCGGGGACAACCTCGCCCCCGGTATGGCTGCGATCCTCGCGCTCGTCGACGTGGCAGACCTCCTCACTACGGAGCAGGCGTTGAGTGGCTCGGCTGCCAAGTCGAGAGTCGAGATGGGGGGCGATTCACTCGCCGACCTGCGCGGCGCACTCGCCAAAGCAGTCGGGAAGTTCAACCCGGATCGCACCGTTCTCCCGCTCGCCGATCGCCCTTTCTCGGGTGTGGCCGGGCGCACCATCGGTGAGTCGGTACCCGATTGGACGATGATCATGCCTACGGAGCCGCCCGCCGGTGCACCAAACGTCCTCGTCGTGCTCATCGACGACGCCGGGTTCGGCAATCCTGAGACCTTCGGTGGCCCGATCGCGACACCGGCCATGACACGCGTGCGCGACATGGGCCTCGCATACAACCGATTCCACGTGACCGCCATCTGCTCGCCGACCCGGGCTGCCCTGTTGACCGGGCGGAACCAGCACCGTGTCGGGTTCGGGAGCATCGCGGAGTACCCCGGCCCATTCCCCGGATACACCGCCGCGGTCCCGAAGAGCTGTGCACCCATTCCGCAGATCCTCAGGGACAACGGCTACGTCACCGGCGGATTCGGCAAGTGGCACCTCACGCCTGACAATGTGCAGGGCGCCGCCGGCCCGTTCGACCGATGGCCGACCGGCTGGGGTTTCGACCACTGGTGGGGCTTCCTCAGCGGTGCAGCAGGGCAGTACGACCCGATCATCACCCAGGACAACGGGGTGATCGGCGTCCCGGACGGCGACGACGGCGAGCAGTACTACTTCCCGGACGACATCACCAACAAGGCCGTCGAGTGGCTTCATGCCGTCCGGGCGCAGGATGTGGACAAGCCGTGGATGATGTACTACTCGACGGGTTGCGCACATGCACCCCACCACGTTGCCCCGAGCTGGGCCGATCGCTACAAGGGCCGCTTCGATTCAGGATGGGATGCCTATCGGGAGGAGGTCTTCGCGCGTCAGAAGGAACTCGGGATCGTCCCCCGGGATGCGCAACTCACAGAGCGACCCGACCTCTTCCCCGCGTGGGATTCGCTGACGGATACGGAGAAGAAGCTCTACGCCCGACAGATGGAAGTGTTCGCAGGCTTCTCGGAGAACGCGGACTGGAACGTCGGACGACTGATCGACGCAATCGATGAGATGGGTGACCTCGACAACACCCTCATCTTCTACATCTGGGGTGACAACGGCGCGAGCATGGAGGGCACGATCACCGGCTCGTTCAACGAGATGACGTTCCTCAACGGTGTCCCGCTCACGCCTGACCAGCAGCTGGAACTCATCGAGCATCACGGCGGCGTCGATGCCCTCGGCGGCATCGACACGGCCCCGCACTACGCGTCGGCATGGGCCTGGGCCGGCAACACCCCGTTCCAGTGGGGAAAACAGACCGGGAGCCATCTCGGCGGAACGAGGGACCCGATGGTGATCGCGTGGCCGGAGCGGATTGCGGCTCGAGGCGAAGTGCGCTCGCAGTTCACCCACACCATCGACATCGGCCCCACGATCCTCGCAGCGGTGGGGATACCCGAGCCGAAGCTCGTCGCTGGGATCGACCAGGAACCCATGGACGGAATCAGCTTTCTCGAGACCTTCGATGATCCCGACGCTGCGGAGCGGCACACGGTTCAGTACTTCGAGTCGATGGGCAGCAGGGCAATCTACAAGGACGGTTGGTGGGCGTGTGCACGGCTCGACAGGGTCCCGTGGGATTTCTCACCGGCAACCATGCAGCGGTTTGCCCCCGGTGCGTACGATCCGGAGGACGACGTGTGGGAGCTCTACTACCTGCCGGACGACTTCACACAGGCGGTCGATCTCTCAGAGGTCAACCCGGAGAAGCTCGCGGAGCTGAAGGAGGTCTTCTGGAGCGAGGCGGAGCGCAACCGCGTGCTGCCACTGCTCGGTGGAATGTCGATCTTCTTCGGGATCCTGCCTCCGCTTCCCACGACGACACGCTTCACGTTCTATGGCGACGTCCAGAACATCCAACGGGGCATGGTCCCAAGGGTCTACGGGCGGTCCTATGCGATCGAGGCCGAGCTGGTCGTGCCCAGTGGCGGGGCGGAGGGCGTGATCGTGGCCAATGGCGACGACATCGGTGGGTTCGCGTTGTGGGTGGACCGTGAGGGCAGGTTGCGCCACTCGTACTCGTTCCTCGGTGTCGAGTTCTATGCCCAGACTTCCACCGAGAACCTCCCGGCGGGTGACGTGAGCGTGAGGATGCTGTTCGAGGCGGACGAACCCAGACCGGGCACTGGCGGAAAGGTGACGCTCTGGGCCAACGACACGCCGATCGGGGAGGGTCGCCTGGACCGGACGGTGCCCGTGGCGTTCACGAGCTACGGAGGCATGGACATCGGCAGGGACAACGGTCTGGTGGTCGACCCCGCATACAAGGGCCGGGCGCCCTACGCGTTCACCGGTACCGTGAAGAGGGTCGTGTTCGACCTGAAGCCCGGCTACCACGAGGACGAGCAGGCGCTCCACGAACATGCTGCGATGCATGCAATGGGTCAGGGGGCTGCCGGCTGAGCGTCCGCGAGGCCTGGAGCCCTCGTGTCCTCAGCGATGCTCCATGGTCAGGTTCGCCGCTCGAAGAGGCCTCGGACGTAATGGGCGTGTCCCGCGTGCTGGAGGTCGTCGCTGATGACGCTCACGAGGCGAACACCGACTGACACCGGGGGATCCCATCTCCGGTCGATGATCCTGTCCAGCTCGTCGCTCGAGACGGTTGCGAGGTAGGTGCGCGTTCGTCGGGCGACGGCCCTGTGATAGGCGAGGATCTCCTCCGATCGATCGAATCGCACGGCCGCCACCTGTTCGGAGGTGTGCCCGTACCCGGTGTCGTGGGGGTCGGGTGCGAGTCCCAACCGTTCCGCCCAGCCCTCTGCAATGTAAGCCTGGGGCAGTCCCGCGATCTCCGACACATGGTCGTCCTGGACGCGTGTGAGATGCCAGAGCAGCCATCCGATGGAGTTCGCTTCGGCGTCGGGGCGGTAGGTGAGGCCCGCACCATCGAGTCCCTCGACCGCCGATTCGACGTTCTGTTCGATCCGATCGAAGGCATCCATGAGGAGGTGAGCGGTTTCCATCAGCACAGCATATCCGAGTCGATCGGGGCGGTCCCGTTCAGGCTCGGCGTCGATGACTGGGCGCGCCGATCATCTCGCCGCTCACGTCGCATGCTTCAGCAAGCGTGTTGGTGATCGTTCCGAACTTGCGGATGTTCTTGTGCAGGAGGTCGACCCGATGTTCCGACTCGTCCGTGACGATCTCGATGTGATAGCGCATGTGGGTCATCCTCGGAGGCGCGTCCTGGCGCTCGGCCTCGACCCGTACCGTGGCGACCTCGTAGGTGAACGGGAGGATCTCGGAGTACCGCTCGATGTTCTTGAGGAGGCAGGCTGCCAGCGCGGCGCACAGCAGTTCGGCGGGTCCCGGCCGGAAGCCGTCCGAGATCGATCCGGTGTCAGCCTTGACATCGGTCTCGTTGCATCGGATCCGGGCGTGTCCGCCGGGACGGCTGGTACCCAGGACGTGATAGGTCTGCGCGGCGGCGTCGGCAGTCACGGGATGCAGTACTTCCGCATTGCTTCAGGGGAGGACCCGGATCGTTACGAGGGTGGCTTCACCCGCGGGCGTCACCGACAAGATGATCGTGTCGCCATCCTGGCTGAACTGGTATTCGATACCGCCATCGAACAGCTCGCCGCCCACCCCTCCTCGGTCGAGGGCGTACTGCTCGTAGGAGTCGACGAGGGCGTCGAACATCTCGGTGGGATACGAGACGGCCACCTCACCCGGGGCTTCGGAGACGATCTCACCACCGCTGACGATCGGTACGGGGAAGGTTGCCGGAGTACCCGGCGATTGAGCGGTGGTAGCCGTCGCGACCGTCGTGGATGAGCTATCCACGGTCGTGTCGGTCGTTGTTGGGGCATCCGACCCGGAATCGGAGCACGAGACGACGACGATGGTCAGGGCGCTGAACACCAATACTCGATGCCATCGCATGGGCGCCTCCCGGTGTGGTCAGGCGTGCAGGGTCCGGTCGATCGGTTGTCGATCGACTCGCGTGATCATACGCGCTGGACACCGGTCTGGTGTGGTCGATGGTTGCTGGCGCTAGACCCTCGGCTAGACCCTCGGTCCGGAATCCGCCACGGCAGCGTCGACGCCATCGGCGTACTTCTTGAAGTTCGTCGCGAACATTCCTGCGAGGCGCCGAGCGTCTCCGTCGAAGGCGGTGGTGTCGCTCCACGTCGGGCGGGGATCGAGCAGGTCGGAGGGAACTCCTGGCACCGATGTGGGGATGGACAGGCCGAAGACCGGATCCGTTGTGTACTCCACGTCGTCGAGGGCACCTTCGAGGGCGGCGTTGAGCATGGCCCTCGTGTGGGGGATCCGGATCCGGGTTCCCAC
>CAZYGP010000008.1:0-1249 GCA_964647265.1 uncultured Acidimicrobiaceae bacterium
ACGCAGCACGCATCCAACAGGTGCTGGTCAACCTCCTGACGAACGCCGCTCGCTACGGAGGGCCGACGCGCCTCGTTCGGGTCGACGTCAAGGGTTCGGACCTCGTCCTCGAGGTCCACGATGACGGTCCGGGCATACCGCGGCGATACGAGCTGAGGGTCTGGGAACGCTTCGAGCGGGGCCCCAACCGTCTGAACGCTGCCGTTCCCGGTTCCGGTATCGGACTCGCGGTCGTCCAGGCGATCGCACAGGCCCATGGCGGCACCGCCCGCTACCAAAGGTCGGCAGACCTCGGCGGTGCGTGCATCATCGTCACGCTTCCCGGACGTGCAGGTGTCGGCGCAGTGGATCGGACGGGAACCAGGAGACCAGTCGGTTCCAACCAGGGCGGTTGACGACGACGACGTGGCATGCCCCCGCCGCGTCAAATCTCCCGCGAGCCGGGACGCCGATACTCGGGATGCTGATCCATGAACCGGTTGAGGTTGCGCCCGGCCGTCTGTCTCACCTTGTTGTGCGCCGCTCCCGTCCAGCCTGTGAGCCATCCGGTCGTGCCGAGGGCCATTCGCATCCATCGCCACATGTCGAAGGTGTCGACCTGGCGTGCGATGAGTCCGTCGCGGAACACAAATGAGGTGTCGATCCTGTTGTGCACGATGCGACCCGTCGGCGTGAACGTGTAGACCGGTTCCCAACGTGCCGACCCACCGACCTCGTCTGCCGTGACGTCGGAGAACGTCACGACCAGGTCGGTTCCCTGCTCGCAGAGCATGTGCCACATCGCGGCAATCTCGGCTCCGTGGAGATCGGGGAACACGGGATCGGAGAAATGCGCGTCCGCGTGGTAGCACGCAGCCATCGCCTCATGGTCGCGGGCGGCGAACGCCGTGTAGAGACCCCCGATGATGGCGGAGTGGTTCATGACAGTTCCATGGTGGTCATCCGTCCCCTGTCGTTCGGAGGCAATCGGCATGACCGCATTTGCATGGTTCACCGACCTCCCCGATCCCCATCCGACACGTCGGACCGCAGTACTCGCCCTCCAACGCAACCGTACAGGTGCACGGTGCGAAGGAGCACCTGAGGTCGCTCACCACTCCCTCGGTGGTCAACTCTGCCATTGGTGCGCTCCTCTCCTCGCTCCGTCGTCACGTGTCGGCCCCGGCCGTTCGACATCGCCGATCCCCGGACGGTCAGCAGATCCGTGGCAATTGTTCCCCGCTGATCATGTCGACGACCCTGTTGCCCC
>CAZYGP010000008.1:1259-24841 GCA_964647265.1 uncultured Acidimicrobiaceae bacterium
CCGATGCTGCTCGTGAGGAAGACCCGCCCCGGATGGTCCTCGACGACCTCACCGATGACGGTCGCCGAGCGACCGAGCGGGTGTCCGTGCATGGCGGCGAGCACCTTCTCGGCGGCTCCTGGGTCCACGATCACGATGCACTTTCCCTCGTTCGCAACATAGAGCGGATCGAAACCGAGGATCTCGCACGCTGCGCGTACCTGATCGTTGATCGGAAGCGCCGACTCGCGAAGGCGGATGCCGAGACCTGCGGACTTCGCGATCTCGTTGGTGGCGCTCGCGACACCCCCACGCGTCGGATCGCGCAAGACGTGAACCGACGATCCGCCTGCGTCGAGAATGACATCGACGAGGCCGTTGAGTGATGCCGAATCCGATTCGAGGGCCGTATCGAACTCGAGACCCTCCCGTACGGACATGATCGCGATGCCGTGGTCCGCGATCGTCCCAGAGACGATCACCACGTCCGAGGCCCGCATCCGCGTCGGTCGGATGTCGATCCCCTCCCGAACCATGCCGAACCCGGTGGTGTTGATGAAGATGCCGTCGCCCTTGCCCCTGTCCACCACCTTCGTGTCCCCGGTCGCAACGACGACGCCGGCCTCATCCGCAGCTCGTCTCATGGACGAGACGATGCGCCACAGGTCCTCCATCGGAAGGCCCTCCTCGATCACCAGTCCCACGGTGATCGCGATCGGTGTGGCTCCGCACATCGCGATGTCGTTGACGGTTCCGTGGACGGCGAGGGACCCGATGTCGCCTCCTGGGAAGAAGAGAGGACTGATGACGAAAGAGTCCGTGGACACCGCCATGCGGCCCGCAGCCACATCGATCACGGCTCCGTCGTGGAGGGGGTCGAGCCAGTCGTTGGCGAACGTGGCGGCGAACATGTTCTCGATGAGCATCTGGGAGAGGCTCCCGCCACCGCCGTGTGCGAGCAGGACGTTCGGATAGTCGCTGATGGGAATGGGGCACGCACCGAGGCCCGTGAGCTCGATGGTGTCGTCCGTCATCCGACCCTCCCGTACTGGAAGTAGGCGGCACATGCACCCTCCGATGACACCATGGGTGCTCCGAGGGGGTGCTCGGGCGTACAGGCCGTCCCGAATGCAGCGCAGTCGTGGGGTTTCCGGAGGCCCCGCATGATCTCGCCCGCGATGCACACCTCGTTCTCGGGAGGTGCGATCGCTTCGACGTCGAACCGCACGACGGCATCGAAGCGCGCGTACTCGGGCCGGAGGCTCAAGCCGCTCATCGGGATGGTCCCGATCCCCCTCCACGGACGGTCGACCGTCATGAAGACCTCCTGCAGGAGGGCCTGGGCAGGAGCGTTGCCTTCGAGGGTGACGGCTCGCGTGTACTGGTTCTCGACTCCGTACCTGCCCTCCTCGAGTGCGCGGACCGCCATGTAGGTCCCCTGGAGGAGGTCGAGTGGTTCGAAGCCGGTGACGACGACCGGCGTTTCATAGCGGTCCGCGATCGGGCCGTACTCCCAATATCCCATGACCGCGCACACGTGGCCCGCTGCGAGGAACGATTGGACGCGATTGTCCGAGGCACCGAGGATGGCCTCCATGGCGGGCGGCACGAGGACGTGCGAGCTGAGGATCGAGAAGTTGTCGAGTCCGAGCATGCTGGCCTGGCGAACAGCCATCGCGTTCGCTGGTGCGGTCGTCTCGAATCCGACGGCGAAGAACACGACCTCCCGGTCGGGGTTCGCCTCGGCGAGCCGAACGGCATCGAGGGGGGAGTACACCATGCGTACGTCCCCGCCTCGGGCCTTGATCGTGAGGAGGTCGGTATCGGAGCCCGGCACCCGCATCATGTCCCCGAAGCTCGTGAAGATGACCTCCGGACGCTGCGCGATGGCGAGGGCCCTCTCGATCATCTCGAGCGGGGTCACGCACACCGGGCACCCGGGTCCATGGACGAGCTCGATCTCGTCGGGCAGCATCTCATCGATGCCGAACTTGATGAACGTGTGGGTCTGGCCACCGCAGATCTCCATGATCGTCCACGGCCTGGTGACGATCGCTGCGATGGCGTCCAGATAGCGACGAGCCTCGGTCTCATCCCGATACTCGTCGACGTACTTCACGGACCCTCCGGCTGGGCGATCTCGAGCTCTGCGAGATCATTCATCGCCTCGAGGTACTCGAAAACCTGCCTCGCCTCGTCCTCGTCGACCTTCGAGATCGCGAATCCGACGTGGACGACGACGTAGTCGCCCACGACGGCGTCAGGTACACAGGACAGGCACACGTCCTTGCCTATGCCGCTGAAGCTGACCTTGCCCATCAGCAGGCCCGTGGTCTCGTGCTCCCAGATCTTCGTGATCTGGCCGGGCACTCCGAGGCACATGTGGACTCCTCCGTGGCGTGTCGTCCAGTCTATTGCGAGTGGGGGGCTCGGCCGGTGCTGATCGAGGCCGCGGCGACGGCAACCTGTCCGAGGCTGATACCTCCGTCATTCGGAGGGACCCTGCGATGCATCAGAACCTCGAATCCCGACCTTCGCAGCTGCAGTGCCGTCGCCTCCGTGAGGAGGCGGTTCTGGAAGCACCCCCCGGTCAGCGCGACGACGGGGTGGCCGACGATCTCGGCGACCTCCGTTATGGCGTGCGCCAGCGTGGCGTGGAACCGGCCCGAGATGCACGCCGTCCCTGCACCGTCGGTGAGGTCTTCGAGGATCGCGAAGATGGTCGGCCCCCAATCGACGATCGCCGTGGCTTCGGTGACATCGACGGGCATCGGGTACGGCTCGCGCTCACCGGGATCTGCAGCGTGCTCGAGCGCCATCGCTGCCTCCCCTTCGAAGGAGCTCGACTCCATCAGACCGATGATCGCTGCGACAGCATCGAAGAGCCTGCCCGCGCTGGTCGTCACCGGTGCCCGGAAGCCGGTTTCGAGCATTCGAGTGATGATGCGGAGCTGGTCAGGATCGAAGGAGCCCACACCCGGCGTGCCGGCCGCGAGGGCCATGCCGAGCTCGACCAGCACCGCTGCCGCTGATCGGCGTGGCTCCCTCACTGCGGCGTCTCCCCCCGGGAGGCGGAACGCCCTGAGATGGGCGACCCGCTCGTAGCCGTGGGCGTCCCCGAGGAGGAACTCCCCTCCCCAGATCGTGCCGTCGGTTCCGTATCCCGTTCCATCCCACGTGACACCCAGAGCCGGACCCAGGTGGCCGTTGTCCGCGAGGCAGGACGCGAGATGGGCGTGGTGATGCTGCACCCCGATGGTCTGCACAGGTCCGAATGGCCGGTCGGAGAGCGCGTGGATCGTGGAGCGGTAGTCAGGGTGGAGGTCGTGCGCGACCGCCTCCGGCAGTGTGTCGTACATGCGAACGATGTCGTCGATGACCCTGACAAACGCCCGGTTCGCCTCCTCGGTTTCGAGATCGCCGATGTGCTGGCTGACGAACACGTTCCGACCCACCGTGACAGCGATCGTGTTCTTGAGGTGCGCGCCCATTGCCACGATGGGAGGAGGTTCGGACTCGAGGGTGATCGGCATCGGCGCGTATCCGCGTGCGCGTCTCAGGATCCGGCTGTGTCCGTCGACCGTCCACACGACGGAATCGTCGACATGCCGTTCGATCGGTCGATCGTGGACGAGGAACCCGTCCGCGAAGGAGCCCAGTCGTGCGAGGGCATCCTCATCGTCGGTGGCGATCGGCTCGTCGCTGCGGTTGCCGGAGGTGGCAACGAGAGGCCCACCGAACGCGTCGATCAGCAGGTGGTGCAGCGGTGTCGTCGGCAGCATGACACCCAGGGTGGGGTTCGACGGAGCGACCCCTGCGACGACGGTGCTGTGCGGTGCCCTACGTGCGAGCACGATGGGGCTCTGCGGCGACGTGAGCGCCCTGTGGTCCTCGTCATCGAGGACCGCGACGGCATCCGCCTCCTCGGGCGTGCGCACCATCACGGCGAACGGCTTCGTCGGACGCAGCTTCGCCACTCGCAATCGCGCGACCGCTTCGGGGTTCGAGGCGTCCACGATCAGCTGGTACCCGCCGATCCCCTTGATGGCGATCGTCCTGCCATCACCGAGCATCGCCACGGCGTGTTCGATCGCAGCGCCACCGGTCGCAACGGTCCTCGAGCCGTCGATCGTCCACGAGAGGGTCGGACCGCAGTCGGGGCACGCATTCGGCTGGGCGTGGAATCGGCGGTCGTTCGGATCCCCATACTCGCCTCGGCATGGCTCGCACATGACGAACCCTGCCATGGTCGTGTTCGGGCGGTCGTACGGGAGATCCCTGATTATCGAGAACCGCGGACCGCAGTTGGTGCAGTTCGTGAACGGATATCCCCATCGACGGTCGTCACGGTCGAACACCTCGCTACGACAGCCCACACAGGTTGCGAGGTCAGGGAGGATGACCGCCGTCTTCGCGCCGCCCGTGTCGCTGTGGTGAATCTCAAAGGAGGAGAACCCGGCCTCGTCGACGAATGCGACGTCGATCGTGTCGATGGAAGCAACGGCGGGGAGCTCACCCTGCAACCGTGTGACGAAGCCCTCGAGCGTCGACATGTCGCCGTCGACCTCGATGAAGACCCCCCTGGCGTCGTTGAGGACCCACCCACGGAGATCCATCTCCGTGGCGAGGCGATAGACGAACGGGCGGAAGCCGACTCCCTGAACTGCCCCGTGGATCTCGATGATCGCCCTTCGTACCGCCACGCAGTGATGGTAGGAGAGACGACTGGGCGTCCCGCTCGATGGTCGCGATCCCTCCGGCTCGGCGAACGTCCGGCGCGTCCGGAGGTTTGATCCGAGATCCGGCATCATGTACTCCGAATCACTGGTACGCTCATGTCTGGCTGCTCCGGCGGCGACTCTCTCCTTCCCTCGTTCCCAAGCCTGGTATGTAGCTGAGTTCATACCGGAACGCCGCTCAGGAGGGGAGCACGATGCTCTCCGCAAAGAAGGGTCAATCCCACATGAACATCTTCGTCGGCAACCTGCCGTTCACCGCAACCGAGGGCGACCTCAGGGCGATCTTCGCCAACTACGGTGACCTCGATTCCGTAGCTGTCATCACCGATCGCGACACCGGCCGCTCCCGCGGATTCGGCTTCGTCGAGATCTCCGATGACGCCAAGGCGCAGAAGGCCATCGACGACCTCGACGGCCACGAGCTCAACGGGCGTCGTATCGCCGTCAACCAGGCGAAGCCTCGCCGATAGCGATGACTACCGACCGACCCGAACCCCGGGAACACAGCGAGGACGGACCCACGGAGGACTCCATGGAACCGTGCCCGACGTGCGCCATGAAGGTTCGTCGGTCGGAGATGCAGGTCCACCTCGCTCACGCCCACAACGTGGGACCGTCCAAGGGCGGGAAGGGCAAAGGGCCACGAAGTCGAGATCGTCGATCCGAACGATCCGACTGAGTCCAGTCACATCCGGATGACCGAAGATCGCCGCTGTCATGAGACAGCGGCGATCTCCGCGATCACCATGGTCGGGTAGCGTGTCGCACATGTTCGATCCCACCTCGATCCGCAGTCGATTCCCTGCACTGGAACGTCGCGTTGATGGGCGTCGCGCCGCGTACCTCGACGGACCCGGTGGCACACAGGTCCCCGACTCGGTCATCGAAGCAATGGCGGGTTTCCTTCGTCGGGGAGGGAGCAATCTCCACGGTCCGTTCGTGACATCACACGAGACCGACGAAGCCCTCGAAGGGGCGAGAGCGGCTGTCGCTGACCTCTTCGGCGCCTCTCCGACCGAGGTCGCGTTCGGTCAGAACATGACCTCGCTCACCTATTCGGTGTCGCGTGCCATCTCCCGTACATGGGATCGAGGTGACAACATCGTGCTGACGAGGCTCGACCACGATGCCAACGTGACACCATGGGTCCAGGCTGCCACCGATGCGGGGGTCGAGGTGCGGTTCGCGGATTTCGAACCCGATCGCGGTTGCACGCTCGACCTCGGGAGCATGGACGCCGCCCTCGATGGGCGTACCCGGCTGGTTGCCTTCAGCCATGCGTCCAACGCCGTGGGCACGATCACCCCCGTCGCCGACATCATCGAGCGAGCCCACTCCGTGGGAGCTCTCACCTTCGTGGATGCCGTGCACTTCGCCCCCCACGGACGTATCGACGTCCGCGCGAGCGGAACGGATTTCCTGGTGGCATCCGCATACAAGTGGTTCGGTCCGCACACGGGATGCCTCTACGGCAGGCGGGAGCTTCTCGAATCGATTCATCCATACAAGCTCCGTCCCTCGCCTGAAACGGCTCCCGACCGATGGGAGACCGGGACACAGTCGTTCGAGTCCCTCGTCGGCGTATCCGCCGCCGTCGACTACCTGGCATCGCTCGGATCGGGGACGACCAGGAGCGAGCGCCTCGACGATGCATACCGATCCATCGTCGAGTACGAGGCCGCCCTCTCCGATCGGTTCCTCGCCGGGCTCGCGGAAATGGACCATGTGCGCCTGTTCGGCGTGCAGCAGGCACATGGCAGAACACCGACGTTCGCAGTCGATGTCGAGGGCCGGTCACCGGCAGATGTCGCTGCGAGTCTCGGATCCCAGGGCTTGTTCGTGTGGGCTGGGGACTACTACGCCGTCGAGGTCATGGCCCGCCTCGGTCGCAGCGAGCACGGTCTCGTGCGGATCGGCTTCGTGCACTACACCACGATCGAGGAGGTGGATCGAACCCTCGACGCCCTAGACGGGCTGACGTGACGGAGCGGATTCAGATCGCCAGCGTGCCCGCGAAGATCTGCCATGCGAGTGCAGATTTGGCCACAAGGCTCAGGAGGACGTATGCGGACTCGCCGAACAGGTAGTTGCCCCAAGGTCCGACCCTCCGGTACTGGAGCACCATGTTGACCGCAAAGGCGTTGAAGAACACGAACAGCGAGATGAAGATCCCGATGACGAATCCAGGTGGGGATGCATCCATGCCCGGCGCCACGAGGTACACGGCGATGGCGATCCAGGGGATGGCGCCCGCGATGACCCCGAACCAGTAGGAGAGCCACTTCGGTCGTCCCGGCGATTCATACACCTCCATGACCCACCCGAACAGGATCATCGCCGCATTGACTCCGGCGAGGGCGATGAGTGCGGCGATGTCCGAGATACCGGTGAGCATCGCGATGAGGATGATCATCAGGGATGAGCTGAACGAGTATTCCACCCACCGGAAGATGTTCCGGTCATAGGTGAGACCCCTGCGGTAGCGCGCAAAGGTCCCCGGTGCCGAAACGATGAAATGTGCGACCGCCGACATGAACAGGAACGCGGCAACGGCCCACGCGATCCGTACCTCGAATAGCTCCGTGAACACCTGATCGGACGCGCCCGGGGGTCCGTCGAGGAACGCTCCCGTCACGGGGAGTGCGAACTCGTTCGCGAGGAAGAGGATGAGGAACGCTTGGAGAAGATGTAGTCCCCCCATCGCCAGGTTGTAGCCACGGAGGCGGACCCAGCGCGATTCGGGTGTGTCGGCGACGTCGGCGTCGATCTGCTTCTCGAAGATGGTCGAGGTGCTCATGTGCTGAAACCAGCTCCTTGTGAGATGGCCGAAAGGTTCCGTGCCGCCTTGGTGCCCTAACCGTCCGTGAGTTGGATCTCGAGCATCGTGGCGACAACGCGTAGCTCATCGGTGAGTATGCGAGCGGCCTCGATGGAGTCCCCGGACTCCAGTATTCGTTGCTGGTCGAGCTCCTGGATGGGTGCGATTCTGGCCATCTCGTACAGGGCGACCAGCGGATCCTCCGACAGCTCAGGGTTCGCATCACCGACATCGGCTCCCAGCTCGCTCGCCAGTGCCAGAACCCTGGTGAGCTCCCTCCGGCAATCCTCGACGGGCGATCCGAGCATGTCGGCATTCGCCGGACTGGGTATGCGCTCGACACGAGCACGCGGATACGGGTCGTCCACGAGCCAGTCGAGGACGCGAATCCGTTCCGTTCCGACCACGACGACCATCACGCTCCCGTCATCGAGGGGGGCGGACGCAACCGTCCTCACCACTGAGCCGATCCCGAAGTACTCGCCACCACCGGCTTCTGCGACGCCCCTTTCGATGAGAACGATGCCGAACTCGCCGTCGCCACTCTGGAGGTCGGCGAGTAGCGCGAGATATCGCGGCTCGAACAGTCTGAGCGGAATGACGCTTCCCGGGTAGGCGACGAGGCCGAGCGGGAACATGGGCAGGGTCTCCATGGATCTCCTCCTACCCGATTCTACGGAGCGCATCGAGCGCCGGGATGGCGCGTCGGGAGCGCCCACACTGCGTTCCTAAGGTTCGGGGATGACGCGCCTGTTGACCGTGGGAGCTGTGCTCGCCCTCGTCGCCGCTGCATGTGTTGCGGAGTCGACGGACACCACCAGCTTGGACGTGGTGTCCGAATCGACAGCCACCGCGGCCATACCACCGTTGGAGGACCGCATTGCAGTGTCGTCGGTCGACGGCGGCGTCCGTGTCCACGATGCCAACGGACGGGAGGTGATGAGGCTCGACGCCGCCGCGGGAACGTCGTATCGGCAGCCGGTGTGGGCGGCGGACGGTTCGATCCTGACTGCCCGGTCCGGAGATGCGGGTGAAGTCGGCCTCGTATCCGTCGATCCGTCCGATGCATCGATCCGGTGGGAGGCGGCCATGGACACCCCACCCTTCTACTACCTGCCAGCACCCATCGGATCTGCGTGGGCAACGACATCGCTCCGAAACGACGCATCCGGCGAAGGTCTCGTTGCCGAGCTCGTGGACGGGCGCGGCATGGTCACACCGCTCGCGACGATCTCCCCGTTCTACTCGACATGGTCCCCCGACGGTGGCCAGCTCGCGGTCCATGGCGGAGGTCGAACGATCGACATCCGGTCCGATGGCGGCACCGAGACGATCGCCGATCCGAGCGGCGTGTTCCAGGCACCCGCGTGGACGACGGACGGTCTCGTGACGCTTCGCACGACGGCGATCGGACAGGTGCTCTCGGTGTGGAACGGTTCCAGCTTCGACGACGTGGCATCCGTGCCGGGTCCCGTGCGGTTCACGGCGGGAAGCGGCACGGTCGCGCTCCAGGCAGTCGGAGCAAACGGCGGCGGCGTCCAGGCGGGGCTTCGATCCCAGCAGCTCCCCGCGATTCCGGCTGGTCGTCTCGTCGTCGTCGACCTCGCGTCCGGTTCCATCGAGACGGTGATCAGCGAGCTGACACCGCTCTTCCAGTGGGATCCGACCGGCGAGCGGCTCCTGTTCGCCACCTTCACGTCGCCGGACGCGCTGACATTCCGCGTGCAGATCTGGGAAGGTGGTTCGACCGTCGACCTCGGGTCATTCGACGCCCAACCGGTCTGGTTCCGCGACCTCGTCCCCTTCTTCGACCAGTACGACCAGTCCATCTCGCTGTGGTCGACCAGTGGGGATGCCGTCGCACTTCCCGAGGTCCTCGACGGACGGCGGGTCGTGTCGATCAGGCCCGTCGACGGATCAGAGCCGGTGGTGATCGAGGACGCGACGTGGGTCACGTGGAGCCCTCCGGACCCACCGTGAGCCTTCGCACGGAGGTTCGCGTCCACCCGGCGCGATAATCGGACCGTGCAGGTTCCGTCAGGCATTCTCTACGGCGGCAGATCGGGTGCTCCGATCGCCCTCATCGCGTCCACCGCGGCTGTCACGCTCATGTTCAGCGCGACCCCGTTCCTCATCGCCCCCATCGCGGAGGGATACGGCGTCTCGGAGGGGTTCGCAGGGGCGATCTCGATCGCCCAGGTCGGTGCGTTCGCTGCTGCGAGCTTCATCCTTCCGAGGCTCGTGCGCCCGAGCGGTCGCATCCTCCGCGTCTCGGCGTTCGTGCTCTTCCTTGCCAACGTCGCGAGCATCGTGCCCGGCGTCTTTGCGGTGCTTCTCTCACTACGCGTCGTGGCCGGAGCAGCGGCGGGAGCCATGACGTGGCTGGCCTGGACGCATGCGATGAAGCGCTCCGATTCGATGGCCCCGATTGCGGCGACAGGTCCTGTCGTGGCGCTCCTGGCGGCACCCGTGATGGCGATCCTCGGCGACATGGGGGACAGTCCCGTCTACATCGCCCTCTCCATCGCGTCCATTCCCGCCTTCGTGCTGATCGCACCGGTCACGGGAAGGCGCCGGGCGCGCGGAGTGATCTCAGCCTCACGATCGAACCGGGTCCTCCTGGGATCGCTCTTCGCCCTCACCTTCTTCGGCTCCGCGCTGTTCATCAACCTCGCCCTCGTCGCCAGGGACATCCACGGTCTCGGTCCCCTCGCGACGTCCCTCGGGTTCAGCCTCAACGCAGGCGGCGGCTTCCTCGGGGCGCGCCTGTCAGGTCGACATCGACACCCGGGATGGTTCCTCGCCTCGATCGGACCTGCCGCTCTCATCACCGTCATCGGTCCCGTCTCCCTCTATTACGCGGGTATGTTCTGGTGGGGCTTCGCGTTCTGGATGGGCGTACCGGGCATCCTTCAGATGCTGGTGGACCGTTCGCTCGAGCCTGCCGAGAGGGCGGGGGACGGCCAGGGCGTTCTCGCGCTCGGCCGGGCGATGGGACCCGCTCTGGGAGGTGCCTTCGTCGACAATGGCGCCCTCACCGGCCTCGCTCTCACCTCGGCTGTCGGCCTCGTGGTGTCGGGGGTCTCCGTCGTCGGGGTCAAGGAAGGGCGAGACCGCCTCCCGCCAACGGACACCAGGACGATCGACCAGCAGTGAGGCCGCCGGAAGCGGCCTCAGATCGGATCCCTTGACACGGGGCACGTCATGCAATGACCGCCGCCCCTGCCCTTGCCGAGTTCCGAGCCCTCGATCTCGATGACGGTCACCCCTGCCTGGCGGAGCTTGGCGTTGGTGTATTCGTTCCGGTTGTAGGCGATCACGACACCGGGCTCGAGGGCGACGACGTTGTTCCCGTCGTCCCATTGCTCGCGAGCCTGCTCGAAGGAATCTCCCCCTGTGGGGATCACGCGGAGCGAGTCGAGACCCATTGCCTGCTCGAGGACCTCCAGCCAGTGGCCATCCTCGATGATCACCTCGACCCCCGTGTCGGCGGGGTAGTAGCTGATCGGTCGGATCATGTCGACGACCGGCGTGTACACGGTGGCGAGGTCGCGGTCACAGAACGTGAACACGGTGTCGAGGTGCATGCTCGCCCGATCGTGGGGCATCTTCGCTGCGATGACGCGGGACGCCGCGTCGTGATCGAACAGCGCCTTGGCCACCTGGCTCACCGCCTGATATGTGGTGCGTTGGCCCATCCCGATGAGGACGATGCCATCCCCGATCGGCATCACGTCGCCGCCCTCCAGGGTTGCGCTCCCGTGGTCGGCCTCGGCCGGGTAGCCCCACCAGAAGGTGAAGTCATCGTCACGAAAGCGAGGGTGGAATCGGTAGATCGCCGCCAGATGAAGGGTCTCCTTGCGGCGCGCAGGCGAGAACTTGGGGTTGATGGTCACCCCCCGGTAGATCCAGCTGCTGGAGTCCCTGGTGAACAGCTGGTTCGGGAGAGGGGGCAGCACGAACTGGTGATCCCCATACGCGCGTGATGCCCACGCCCGGAAGTCGGATGGGAGCTCCCCGACTGTGACACCACCGATGAGATTCCGAACGAGCGTCTCGGCGTCGAGCTCGTCCATCCACGATCGCATCTCGGTGACACCGTTGACGCCGACCTCATCGGCGACGATCTTGCGGTCGAGGAGGTAGGCGCGTCCCTCGGGTGTCCGGACGACGTCCTCGAGGAGCTCGTGCACGTAGAGGACGTCGACCCCGTACCCGTCCCGCATCACTCCCGTGAACGCGTCGTGCTCCTGGGCGGCCCTCGTCGCCCATGGAACGTCGTCGAACAGGAGATCCCTGGCGTTTGACGGCGTCAGGCGTCGCATCTCGAGGCCTGGTCGATGCACGATGACGCTGCGGAGTCTTCCTACCTCGGAGTGCACGCCGAGCGTCATGTGTGAACCTCCCCGGGCGACCGACCGATGCGGCGAGTGTACCGGTTCGCACCCCCGGTGCCGGCTCGGCACCGGCGGGGAGATCGGTCGACTTCCCAGATCCTGCCGAGCCGCGCGATAGGTACCATCAAGCGCCCACGGGTCTATCGAAGGGGCATCATGGAACGCACGAGGAGCTGGAAGGACGAGGCGGCACGCGCGGGATACTCGTTCGCCAATCGCTTCAATCCGGTGGTCGGTGACCCCTCATCCCCACTCAAGACAGCCGCCTTGTTCGACTCCTTCGGTCCGTCCCTGATGCCACGGGCCTCGATGCATCAGGGCCTCGCTGGAGCCGTGTCCATCCTTGCAGCTGAGGCAGTCGGCAAGGGAGTCGATTCCCTCGTCCGTCGGGTGGTCCCGTCGGCTTCTCCGTACATGGCCCGTATCGGCGTGAGGGCGGCTGCGACGGGTATCGGGTTCGCACTCACGAAGATCCCGCAGACCGACGACGAACGAACGGCGGTCGCGTCGGTGCGGACGGTCGGGCGCCTCGCAATGGCTGGCGCCGTCGGCGGAATGGTGTACGAGAGCGGCGTCGAACTGCAGCGCCGGTTCCCGGCGACCGGTGCGCTGCGCCCCACACTGGTCGGGCTTGGTGGCTTCGCCGGCGCCATGGTGTACTCCCAGAACCTCCTCAAGACGCGAATCGGCCTCATCCAGCGTTGGTCAGACGAGGACAAACCCGCGAGCCTTGCCGGGGCGATCGGAATCGGGTTCGTGGCCGCCAACGTCGGTCGGTGGATCGGACGGGGATACCTCGCCAGCCGATCGGCCACCATGGACTACTTCGGGGACGATCCGGCCCACCGAACGATCGGCCGCCTCGTGAACGCCGCCGTGTGGAGTGGCGGCATCGCCGCCTTGTACTCGAGTGGAGTGGGATACATCGCCCGATCCAACGAGAAGGTCGAGCCTGCGTACAGCAAGCCGCCGGAGAGCGACTTCGTCTCGGGAGGCCCTCGGAGCATCTCGCCCTTCGACGAGCTCGGGCTGCAGGGTCGGCGATTCGTCACCGATGTCGTGACGCCCGAACTGATCGAGCGGACCCTCGGGGAACCCGCCGTCGCCCACCCGATCCGGGCATACATCGGGTACAACAGCGAACCCATCTACTCGACGGGTAGGTCCGAGATGGCACTCGAGGAGCTCGACCGACTCGGCGCATTCGACCGCAGCTACCTCCTGCTCTTCTCCCCGACGGGCACCGGATGGGTCGACCAGACCATGATCGAATCCGCTGAGATCCTCGCACGAGGCGACATCGCCACCTGCTGTATCCAGTACGGACGCTCACCGAGCTTCCTCGCCGTACAGAAGGTCGCACTCGGCCGCCAGCAGTTCCGCCAACTGCTGTGGGGCGTCACCCAGAGAATGGCTGAGCGGTCGGAGGAGGACCGACCGACGGTCCTCGTGTTCGGTGAGAGCCTCGGGGCGTGGTCGTCGTCGGACGTCGTCATGGATCGAGGCATCGAGGGTTTCGACCACTACGGGATCGACAGGGCCCTGTGGTTCGGCCTGCCCGGACTCGCCAAGTGGTCGAAGACGGGCATGCGGGAGGGATCAAGCGACCTTGTGCCTCCCGGTACCGTTCGAGCCTTCGACCGATACGAACAGCTCGCCTCCCTCACCGTCGAGGAGCGCGAACGTCTTCGGGCCGTAGTTCTCGATCACGACAACGATCCGATCGCGCAGATCGCGTTCCGCCTGGCGGTGAAGCAGCCCCGTTGGCTCGACCCCGACAAGCCACGCGGCCGCAACGTGCCCGAGACGATGCAATGGGTTCCCATTCTCACGTTCGTCCAGGTGGCCGTGGATGCGATGAACGCAATGCGGGTGATCCCCGGTGAGTTCAAATCGTTCGGACACGACTATCGCGGGGACACCGCCCGGTTCGTGCACGCTGCCTACCACTTCGATCCCGTGTCCGACGGGCAGATGGGTGACGTGGAACAGGTGCTGATGCAGCTCGAGCTCGAGCGTGGGGAGCGGATCAAGGCATCCAGGGACCAGGCGGAGACCGGGAAGCCGGGGAGGACCCGTGGCCCGAAGTACCTCCGCGACCGCGGTCCGTCGGACCACCACGGTGATCTCATGGTGGCGACACCGGGAGATGCGACGAGCGACTTCCAGTGAACGCAGCCGCTGCGGCCTTGCGATAATGTCCGCGATGAAACGGACACCGCCCGACGACTCCCTCCGCCGCCTCGCATCGGCGGCGGGTGTCGTGATCGACTGGGTGGACGCATGGGGCAAACCCCAGATGGTGCCTGACGAGAACCTGGTCGGAGTTCTCGAGGCGCTCACGGGTCGCGACCTCGACTCAGCCATCGCGATCGAGCGGACCACATCCGACATCCTCGCGGACAGGACCGTCGTGGATCCCGTCATCGTTGCGTGGGACGGGCGGATGCGATCCGTCGAGGTCGCCGTACCCATTCGGGAGGCGGTCCTCGTCCTCGAGGACGGGTCGGAGCGAGCACTCACGATCGATGGCTCGATGATCAACGCCACGACGGGCGTACCGATCGGATACCACCGCCTCCTACTCGACAACGGCGCCTTCTCATCCCACGTGTTCTCAGCCCCGTCGCGTGCCCATGTTGCGCCGAGGGGCGCCCTCGGGCTCATCAGCCCCACCTACTCGCTGCGACGCGACGGTCATGACGTCGGTGTCGGAACCCTCGCCGAATTCCGAGCCCTCGCGGACCTGTGCGACCGACACGGCATTGCCGTCGTCGGCACACTTCCACTCCTCGCGGCCTTTCCGGATCAGCCCTCTCCGTACGCTCCGGCATCTCGCAGGGCGTGGAACGAGCTGTTCGTCGACACGGACGCGGTCCCCGGAGGCCCCCTCGACCCCGTCGTCGGGAGCGCTGATCCGGGGTGGGTGGACTACGACCTGGCAGGCGCGGCGATACGCGCCGAGATCGCCCGGTACGCCGAGCACGTGTCGTCCACGCCGAGGCTCCGCTCCCTGGTCGACGAGTACCTCGCACGAGAGCCTGAGATGCGTTCGTATGCGCTGTTTCGCGCCATGGCCGACGGCAATGGGCGCAATTGGCGTGCGTGGCCTGCGTCCGTCCATGCCGAGCCTGCGCGCGTCGCGTACCACGAGACGGCGCAGTGGCTGATGGATAGACAGCTCCGCGAGCTCTCATCCACGATGTCGACACGGGGCCAGTACCTGTACCTCGATCTCCCCATCGGGTGCCATCCGGACGGGTACGACATCTGGGACCATCCCGAGCTGTTCGCACCAGCTTCCCTCGGGGCACCACCCGACACGCTCTTCGTCGGCGGCCAGGACTGGGGACTGCCGGCGTCCATACCGAAACGGTCAAGGCAAGAAGGGCACGCCAACTTCCGCAAAGCCATCGCAAAGCAACTCACCGTTGCTGGTTTGCTGCGCATCGACCACGTGATGGGGATCCACCGGACCTGGTGGGTTCCCCACGGTGCAGGCGCGACCAACGGTGCGTACGTGATGCAGCCGACGGATGAGATGTTCGCGATCATCTGCATCGAGTCGGTTCGCGCAGGATCCGGTGTCGTGGGTGAGAACCTCGGCACGGTACCTCCGGAGATCCGCACCGCCCTCGACGACCATGAGCTCCTCGGGATGGCGATGGCGACGGACGGTATCTCCATACCGCGCGAGAACGACCTCGTCGCCCTCTCGAGCCACGACACGCCCGCCTTTGCAGCTTGGTGGAAGGCGAACGACGTGGAGGACCTCCACGATCTCGGCGTGTTCGATGACGAGCGCGCCGCAGCCGAGCGTGATGCCCGTCACGATCTGGTCGCAGGGCTCAGTGACCTGTTCGGAACCGAGGGAGCGGATGCGACCAGGGACGCGCTCATCGAATGGATGGCGTCGACTCCTGCTGCTGTCGCCTTGGTGAACCTCGACGACCTCCTCATGGAGGAGCGACGCCAGAACATCCCCGGTACTGACTGGGAGCGCCCCAACTGGCGGCTTCGCCACAGTGTCACGATCGACGCCATGGATGCAGATCCGCGCTTCATGTCCCGCCTCGATCGATTCGTGGCCCACCGCAACCAGACCGGGCCGTGAAGGGCCGTCTCGAACCGTCTTCCGGATACAATCGATGGACTTCGCACCCAAGGACTTGACCGTGAACGGAATGACCACGCGCTCGGAGCTCGAAACCCTCCTCATCGGGGTGGCATCCAACTACTCGTGGACGTGGGACCGACGCACCCAGGCCCTCTTCGAGCGGTTCCCCGAGGCCACCGCTCGCCTGCATCCCAAGCAGCGAATTCGGGCGTTCACCGACGCCGACTACGACGCCTACCTCGGAGACGAGGAGTTCATCGCCGATGCCCGTGCCGCCGTCGAGCGCGTCCCCACCCCTTCCGGCTCTGCCGATGCAGTCATTGCATACTTCTCACCTGAGTTCGGGGTGTCAGAGACATTGCCTCAGTACTCCGGTGGGTTGGGCATCCTCGCCGGTGACCACCTGAAGGCAGCGAGCGACCTCGAGTTGCCGCTCGTCGCCGTGGGGCTGTTCTACAGGGACGGGTTCTTCCACCAGTCGATTTCCGCCGAGCGACAGCGCGAGCACTACGAGCGCACCGATCCGCGGTCGCTCGGCCTCGAGCAGATGCCTGTCATCGTCGACATCACCATGGACGATCGGATCGTCAAGGCCAGGGTGTGGAGGGCCGACGTCGGCCGAACGAAGCTCTACCTCCTCGACACGGACCTCCCCCTCAACGACGAGGACGGGCGGCACGTGTCCGATCGCCTCTACAGCGGCGACCGCGAGCACCGGATCCGCCAAGAGCTCCTCATGGGGGTGGGCGGTGTCAGGGCTCTTCGCCAGCTCGGGTACGATCCGGAGGTCTATCACCTCAATGAGGGCCATGCGGGGTTCCTCGCACTCGAACTCCTCGGGGAGGAGGTCGACAGGGGATTGTCACTCGCGGAAGCTGTCGAAGCCGTCAAGCCCCGCATCGTCTTCACCACCCACACCCCCGTGCCCGCCGGCATCGATCGGTTCTCCCACGAACTCATGGAGAGGTACCTCGGCGTCTGGACCCAGCGATACGGCGTCTCGATGGACGACCTCCTCGGCCTCGCTCACATGCCCGGTGAACCGGATTCGTTCAACATGGCCGCCTTCTGCCTTCGGGTCTCGAGCACGGCCAACGGCGTCTCTGCGCTCCACGGAGAGGTCTCCCGTCAGATGTTCGCCGACATACCCGGGGGTCCCGACATCACGTCGGTGACCAACGGCGTCCACGCGCGGACCTGGGTTGCGAGTGACCTCCAAGCAGTTCTCGACGAAGCGCTCGGACCACAATGGGGCCGCGGCGTGCAGCTGTCGTGGGACGGGGTGGACCACATCGAGGACGACACGATCCGTTCGTTGCGCTCAGCGGGTCGTTCCCGGCTGATCGACCTGATCGATCGACGCGTCGGTCATCGCCATCGCCTCGAGCCCTCCGTCCTGACAATCGGTTTCGCGAGGCGGTTCGCGACCTACAAGAGGGCCGATCTGCTCCTGCGGGACATCGATGCCCTGACCTCCCTGCTCGCCGATGAGCAGCGACCGGTCCAATTCATCTTCGCAGGGAAGGCGCACCCCGCAGATGAGCCCGGCAAGGACGTGTTGCACCGAGTCGTGCAGTTCGCGCAATCCGAAGGCTCCCGGGGTCGTTTCGTCTTCGTTCCGGACTACCAGATGGCAGTCGCCCGAGCGATGTACGCCGGGTGCGACGTCTGGCTCAACAATCCCATTCGACCGAACGAGGCATGCGGCACGAGTGGCGAGAAGGCTGCGCTCAACGGATCCCTCAACTTCTCGATCCTCGATGGATGGTGGGCGGAGTGCTTCGACGGCGGGAACGGTTGGGCGATCGAGTCCTCGGATGCCGAGGATCGTGTTGTACGCGATGACGAGGAGTCGGCGACCCTTCATCGGGTTCTCGCGAGTGAGATCGTTCCACTCTTCTACGACGGGAACACCGCTCCGAGTCCGGCGTGGCTCGAGAGGGTTCGCCAGAACTGGAAGTCCCTCGGTCCGTTCGTGACCGCTGCGCGGATGGTCGCCGAGTATGACGAGCGGATCTATCGGCCAGATCGCACACGGTGAGCGCACCGATCTGGCCCGGACAGGCCTATCCGCATGGTGCGACCTTTGACGGCTCGGGGACGAACTTCGCCGTCTTCGCCGAGAATGCCGAACGGGTGGAGTTGTGTCTGTTCGACGAAGATGGATTCGAGAGCCGTCTGAGACTCCCCGAGAGCACTGCCTTCGTCCATCACGGGTATGTCCAGGGCGTGATGCCGGGTCAGCGGTACGGCTACAGGGTTCACGGGCCATGGGCACCGGCAGATGGCATGCTCTTCAACCCCGACAAGCTCCTCCTCGATCCGTACGCAAAGGCGATCGAAGGATCCGTCGACTGGCGCGACGCAACGGTCCTCGGATACAAGATCGGCCAACCCGATCGAATCGACGACCGCGACAGCGCGTCGTCGATGCCCCGATCCATCGTCGTGGACGACCGGTTCGACTGGGTGGGCGACGTCCATCTTGCGAGGCCCCTCTTCGAGTCGATCATCTACGAGACACACGTCAAGGGCATATCCGCTGCACATCCGGGAGTTCCTCCCGAGCTGCGGGGTACCTACGCCGGTCTCGCCAGCGATCCGATCGTCGAGCACCTGGTCACGCTCGGGATCACCGCAGTCGAGCTCCTACCCGTCCATCACTTCGTTCCCGAGCACGACCTCGTCAAGCGAGGCCTCACGAACTACTGGGGGTACAGCTCGATCGGGTACTTCGCACCACATGGTCCGTACTCAGCCTCGGGCGACCGTGGCCACCAGGTGCGAGAGTTCAAGTCCATGGTCCGGACCCTGCACCGTGCCGGCATCGAGGTCATCCTCGACGTCGTCTACAACCACACCGGCGAGGGCGGTCCCCTCGGGCCGACCCTGTCGTTCCGCGGGTTCGACAATGCGTCGTTCTATCGGCTCGACCCCGTCGATCGACGACGCTACATCGACTACACCGGCACGGGTAACTCGCTCAACGTCCGGCATCCCCAAGTTCTCACCATGATCATGGACAGCTTGAGGTACTGGGTGACCGAGATGCACGTCGACGGCTTCAGGTTCGACCTCGCGGCAGCACTCGCCCGCGATCTCCACGAGGTAGACAAGCTCGCTTCATTCTTCGACCTGATCCACCAGGATCCCATCGTGAATCGCGTCAAGCTGATCGCCGAACCCTGGGACCTCGGTGAGGGTGGCTACCAGGTCGGAAACTTCCCGATCCTGTGGAGCGAGTGGAACGGCAAGTATCGCGACGGGGTGCGGGACTACTGGAGGGGAAGCGACTGGACGCTCGCAGACTTCGCGTCCCGGTTCACGGGAAGCTCCGATCTCTACGGATTCGCTGGCAGGCGTCCCCATGCCTCCATCAACTTCGTGACGGCCCACGACGGCTTCACGCTCGCCGACCTCGTCTCGTACGAACAGAAGCGCAACGACGCGAACGGCGAGGGTGGTCGCGACGGCGAGAGCCACAATCGTTCGTGGAACTCAGGCATCGAGGGCCCGACCGACGATCCCGAAGTGATCGGCGTACGCGCGCGACGAGCCCGGTCGATCCTCACCACCCTGCTGCTGTCCCAGGGTGTACCCATGATCCTCGGTGGCGACGAGATCGGACGAACCCAGGGCGGGAACAACAACGCCTACTGCCAGGACAACCCGACGTCGTGGTACGACTGGGAGAACGTCGACGTCGGCATGCTCGAATTTGCGCGTGAGCTCATCCGCATCCGCAGGGAGCATCCGGTGTTCCGCAGGCGCCGATGGTTCGAGGGTCGGAGTGTCCGCGGCTCGGATCACAACGACATCGCGTGGTACAAACCGGACGGTGAAACGATGTCGGCAGACGATTGGAGTCGCGGGTATGCGAAGTCCCTCGCCGTGTACCTCAACGGCAAGGCGATCCCGACGCTCGATGCGCAGGGCATGCCGGTGATCGACGACAGCTTCCTCGTCCTGTTCAACGCGCACGACGACGCCGTGCGCTTCGTCATGCCCCCCGAGCTCGTCGACCTCGAATGGGAGATCGTGCTGTACTCGGCCACAGGGCTCGCACCGGCGCTCCCCGTCGGCGCCAGGGAAACCGGTGAGGTCGCCAGCTGGTCCGTCGTCCTGCTGAGGAAGAGGAACGGCGAACAGCTGTGAGGATCGTGTTCGCCACAGCGGAGCTCGCCCCCCTGGTGTCCGTCGGGGGACTGGCGGAGGCGGCGGGTGGACTCGTCGCAGCGCTTCGCGAGCGGGGTGTCACGGTCGAACTGGTGGTGCCCGACTACTCCGGCGCCTCGATCGACGGCGGGGAGTCGTTCACCCTCGACGTACCGCCCTGGGCTGCACCTGCGACAGCTCGGAGGGGAGTGATCGCGGGGATCGGCGACATCACGCTCGTCGAGGTGCCCGGAATCGCAAAGCCACACCCGTACACGGATGCGTCGGGGGTGGGCTGGCCCGACAACGCTGACCGGTTCTTCGCCTTCTCGGCTGCTGTTGCCGCCCTCACCCGGTCCATCCGACCCGATGTCCTGCACTGCAACGACTGGCATACGGCGGCGACCTTCGGTCTGGTCGACGTGCCTGTTCCCACGGTCCTCACGATCCACACCCTCGGGTATCAAGGGTGGACCTCGGGGGGCTGGCTCGGCAGGATCACCGTCAGGCCCGATCTCTTCGAGGCGTATGGGGGCACGAACCCGCTCGCAGGGGCGATCCAACTCGCCGACAGGGTCATCGCCGTGAGCCCGACCTACGCTGCGGACATCCTGACGCCCCAAGGTGGCTTCGGCCTCCACACCCAACTGGCAGGGCTCGGCGGGAGACTCGTCGGCATCCGGAACGGTATCGACACGGGTCGGTGGAACCCAGCCACGGATCCCCACATCGCATCTCCGTACGACGTCGGAGACGTGACGGGGAAGCTTGCCTGTCGTGCAGCCCTCGCCGCTGAACTCGGGTGGGATCCCGAGTCGACGGACCCGATCGTTGCGATGGTCACGCGCCTCGTCGACCAGAAGGGCGTCGATCTCGCCCTCGAGTGCGCGCGCTATGCACGAAACATCCCGTTCCGTCTCGCGCTGTTGGGTTCCGGTGATGCATGGATGGCGGAGTGGGCAGAACACCTGGCGGGTGAGGATCCCGACCACGTGTGGTTCCATGACGGCTTCGACCGGGCCCTCGCGCACCGGATGTTCGCAGGAGCAGACCTCTTGATGATGCCGAGCCGATTCGAGCCCTGCGGCCTTGCCCAGATGCAGGCGATGGAGTACGGGACGATTCCCGTCGTCACCCCTGTGGGAGGGCTCCTCGACACGGTCATCGATGCCGACGGCGATCGCCTCCGTGGAAACGGATTCATCGCAGAGGGCGTCGATACAGCGGGTCTGGTCGACGCCCTGCACCGTGCCGTCCGCGCCTGGAAGCAGCCGCGCCGACGCTCCTCGATCCAGCGTCGCGGGATGCGAGGTGACTGGTCCTGGGAAGGTCCCGCGGCCGAGCACATCGATCTGTACCGGGAACTCGTCGACACACGTGATCAGCTGTAGCTGATCTCCTGGCCCTTCGCGATGGCGACGATGCCGCCCTTCGACACGGCGAACTCGGATGCGTCACGCTCGTGGTCGACGCCGATCTGTCGATTGCGCGGAACCACCACGTTCTTGTCGATGATCGCATTGCGTACCACGGCACCGGGCCCGACGACGACATCCTCGAACAGGATCGAATTCTCGATGATTGCACCGGGCTCGATTCGGACGTTCGGTGAGATGATCGAGTGGTCCACCGTGGCACCTGTGATGATCGAACCTGGTGCGATCATCGCGTTCGCGACGCTCGCCGACCCGAGCTCGCCATGGGCGACGATCTTCGCAGGGGGAAGCGTCCGCCCGACCGATGTGTGGACGGGCCATTCCGTGTTGTAGAGGTTGAAGATGGGCTCGGGATCCACGAGGTCCATGTTCGACGCGTAGTACGAGTCGAGCGTTCCGACGTCGCGCCAGTAGTGACGGTCGCGTGGCGTCTCCCCGGGGACGATGTTCTCCGTGAAGTCGTACACCGAAGCCTGTCCTGACGCAACGAGCGCTGGGATGACATCACCTCCGATGTCCCGACCCGACTTCGACGATGCCGCGTCCGCCTGCACGATGTCCACGAGCACCTCGGTCGTGAAGACGTAATTCCCCATCGATGCGAGCACCTCGTCGGGAGAGTCAGCGAGGCCGTCCACCGTCTCGGGCTTCTCGAGGAACCGAGTGATCCGGGACGATCCTGCCCCCTTCTCGATGATTCCGAATTGTGACGATTCCTCCTTCGGCACCCGGATTCCCGCGACCGTGACACCTGCGCCACTGTCGATGTGGTGCTGGAGCATCTGGTTCGGATCCATCCGATAGATGTGGTCCGCACCGAACACGAAGATGTAGCGGGGCTTCTCATCGTCGATGAGGTTCATGTTCTGGAAGATCGCGTCCGCGGATCCGGCGAACCACTGCGGACCTCGGCGCATCTGGGCGGGAACGGTCGTGACGTACGAGCCCATGATCGTCGAGAGGCGCCAGGTCCGCGAGATGTGGACATCGAGGCTGTGGCTCTTGTACTGCGTGAGTACGACGATCCTGCGGAAACCACCGTTGACCAGGTTCGACAACGCGAAGTCGATGAGCCGGTACTGGCCGCCATGGGGAACCGCCGGTTTGGCACGAACGGCGGTCAGGGGCATCAGTCGCTTCCCCATGCCACCCGCGAGGACGATCGACAGGATCCGGGCATCATATGGCAGACGGTTCATGCCCTCATCCTCGCACAATTCGGTGTGCCGTGATCCGTACCTCGTGGAGGCCCCCGCTGACGATTACATTGGTTTCGTGAACTCGAAACCCTCCCCCCTGTCCGACGCCGACCGCTGGTCATTCAACGAGGGAACGCACACACGCCTGTACGACGTGCTCGGCGCTCACACGACCGGCGATGCGACGACTTTTCGCGTGTGGGCCCCCTCGGCATCGCGAGTGGAGGTCATCGGCGACTTCACCGGATGGACGCACGGTGTTGACCTGCACCCGGACGAATCGGGGGTCTGGTCGGGCTCGATCGACGGAGTCGGGCGCGGATCGGTGTACAAGTACAGGGTGGCCGGACCCGGCGGCGTTTCGACCGACAAGGCCGATCCGTTCGCTGCATGGGCGGAGGAGCCGCCGAGGACGGGGTCCGTGGTGTGGGACCGCTCGTTCTCATGGTCCGACGACGAGTGGATGGCAACCAGGGGTGCCGCAAATGCTCTCGACGCCCCCATGGCCATCTACGAGGTCCATCTGGGTTCGTGGCGGTACGAGCCCGGCGGCTATCGAGCCCTCGCGGACCAGCTCGCGGACTACGCGGCCGACATGGCGTTCACCCATGTCGAGCTGCTCCCTGTCATGGAGCATCCCTTCTACGGATCGTGGGGATACCAGACCACGGGATACTTCGCACCGACGGCGAGGTACGGCGAGCCCCAGGACCTGATGTACCTCGTCGATCACCTGCATCGC
>CAZYGP010000009.1:0-9352 GCA_964647265.1 uncultured Acidimicrobiaceae bacterium
GTGTCCTTCTGTCGAACCGGACTGACCGATATGGTCTCCGCCTTGCCGATGTCGCCTGGCGAATCGATGAGGCGGACGTGCGGTCAGCGTTGCGGTCCGCGGAGATCGTCGGTGGTGCGTTTGCGGAAGCAGGGCTCGCGAGGTACGTGCCCGGCTGGACGCAACGTACGATGCCGGCGTTCGAAGGCGGCTGGCACCATCTCGGCACCACAAGAATGAGTGCGTCAGCGGCCTCAGGGGTCGTGGACAGCAACGCCAGGGTGCATGGTCTCACGAACCTCTATGTCGCAGGCAGCTCGGTGCTTCCAACCGGAGGGTTTGCCAATCCGACCCTCACCTTGGCAGCGTTGTCGCTTCGCCTGGGATACCACCTTGCGAGTCGATTGCGCATCTCCACATGACGGCGTTCGTGACGACGAGCTGGGATGACGGTGGCGACCAGGACGCTCGTTTGGCGCAGATGCTTCGGAGCCATGGGGTAGCGGGAACGCTGTACTGGACTGTCGAATCCGATCGCTTCCCCCTCCCGTCGGCGTCTCTTCGAGCCGAGATCATCGGAACCGGAATCGAGATCGGGTCGCACACGATGACACACCCCGATATGCGAAAGCTCACAAAACCTGAGCTTGCATGGGAGCTCACGGAGTCCAAGCGCCGTCTCGAGGCGATGCTGGGTGAGTTGGTGCCGTCGTTCTGCTACCCGTTCGGACACTTCAACCGTTCTGCTCGTGAAGCGGTCGCTGCAGCGGGTTACGCGCTGGGTCGTACGACATCGTCGTTCCGGACGGACCTGGGAGCCGACCCCTACCGGCTTCCGACCACACTGCAGGTCTATCCCCATCCCCGTCGTGTCCACGTGACCCACTCGCTCAAGACGCGCAACGTCCGTGGTCTTGGGAGCTGGGCTTGGCAGCATCACGGAGAATCCGACATCCTGAGGCTGACCGAACGCGCCATGGACCTGGTGATGACGTCCGGCGGTGTGCTCCACCTTTGGGGACACAGCTGGGAGCTCGAGGAGTTCGGCCTCTGGAAGACACTCGACCGGATGCTCGAGATCGTCGCCAACCGCCAAGGCGTTTCCTATGTGACGAACGGGCAGCTCATCCAGCGAGATTGAGCATCCTCCACCTCGCCTATCGTTTCACCATGCCCCGAACCGTCGTCGCTGCAGCATCGAAACCTGCCGCTGAGGCAGGCGGACTCGTCGCGGACCTCGGCGGGAATGCGGTCGACGCGGCGATCGCCGCGGCGGCTGCCTCGATGACAACCGAGCTGGGGATCGTTTCGCCGGGTGCGGGCGGGTTCATCACGATCTGGCCACCCGACGACGCCCCCGTCGTCATCGATGCATACGCGGAGATGCCGGGTCGCGGCAGGCCGAAGGAACGTCCGGTCGAGACGACCCTCGTGTCGATGGGCTACGGCGGAGGGATGGAGACCGTCGTCGGATGGGGGAGTGTCGCCATTCCCGGTGCCTTCGCCGGATTCGACGTGGCTTCGCGTAGGTACGGCGCCATTCCATGGGCGGAGCTGTTCCTGCCGTCCGTTGATCTCGCGAGGAACGGCTTCCGGGTCTCCGAGGCGAGCGGCTACTACATGCAGTACGCACACGACGTCGTCTACGGGTGGGATTCCGAGGCCGCCGTGATGTATCACAGGCCCGATGGCTCCCCGGTGCAGGCGGGCGACGTGGTGGTGAGCGAGGATCTCGCACGTGGACTCGAGCTCGTCGCCCACGAGGGCGCTGTGAGCCTCTACCGGGGAGACCTCGGCGTTGCGCTGGCGAGGGCGTCGGGCGAGCGGGGTGGTCTGATCACCATGCACGATCTCGAGGAGTACGCGCCCGTCGTCCGACCCCCTTCCCGCATCGGCCTGCATGGATGGGACATCGCGACCAACGCCCCCCCGGCCGTCGGCGGCATCACGCTCGCAGCCCTCCTCACCCTCCTGGAGCGGTTGGACATCGAGTCGTGGAGTGCGGGCGACACCGCGCGATACGCTGCAGCGCAGCACGCCGTCTTCTCATTCCGCCGCACGGACCTCGACGGTGACACTGATCGCTTCGTCGGAGGCGACGAGTTGCTGGAGCTCGCCGTTGCCGGCGACCTCGAGGCGATTCACCGATCGCCTTCGACCGTACACACGTCGACTGTCGACGAAACCGGCCTCGCCTGCGCGATCACGGTCTCAGCGGGCTATGGCTCGGGAGCCGTGATTCCCGGGTATGCGTTCGGTCTCAACAACTCCCTCGGCGAGATCGAGCTGACGTCCGAAGGCATGCATGCCCTCGGCGTCGGGCAGCGCCTGCTGTCGAACATGGCACCGACGATCGGGAGATCCAACGCAGGCGAAGTACTCGCCATCGGTTCACCAGGGGCGGATCGCATCACGTCCGCAATCGCAACCACCCTCTTCAACCATGTCGTGTGCGGCATGTCGCTCCAAGAGGCCGTTTCCGCACCTCGGATGCATGCCGAGATCTTCCAGGACGTTGCGACATTGGCGGTCGAGCCCGGTATAGATGTCTCGGCGGTGTCCGACCTCGCTGTCCGCCACCTTCCGGCGCACTCGATGTACTTCGGTGGCGTGCAGGTAGCGGCGCGTGAAGGCGCCGGAGCGCTCGTGGGCGCGGCAGATCCGCGACGCACGGGAGCCGTGGTCATCGGAGGTCAGCGTTGACGCCCACAGCGCCGATCGACGTCCTGAGGGCCCTTCTCGACCCGATCAGGCTGCGTGTGCTCGGTGCTGCCCTCGATGAGACAGTGTCGACCGCCGACCTCTCGGCCCGCTCAGGTCTCGCACCGAGGGACGTCGCCGCCGCAGTCGGATACCTGCGAGGCGTGGGCCTGCTCGACGACGACGGGAGGGTGGACCAGCAGGTGCTTCGAGGCGTTGCACGGGAGTTGCCAAACGACCGCGGGACGTTGGGTGAGCCCGTCGAGGGTCCATGGACCGAGCGTGAGGCGGAGATTCTCGGCCGGTTCTTCGATGGGGGAAGACTCGTCGAGATCCCCCAGTCCGCCACCAAGCGGCGACTGGTTCTCGAGAAGATCGCGTTGGACTTCGAACCCGGAAGGCGGTACGCCGAACGCGATGTCAACTTCAGGATCCAGCTGGTCCATGCCGACTACGCCGCGGTCCGCCGCTACCTCGTGGACGAAGGGTTCATGGATCGCGCCGACGGGTCCTATTGGCGCATCGGTGGGCGCCTCGACCTCCCTTCCCAGCAACTGGATCAGGATTCCGGCGGCGCGGTTGTTCGCACCGCAGTCGAGGGCATCGAGCTCCGGCCCTACACGTGGGAGATGGTCGACTCGCTCGCACACACGGCCAACGACCCTCGGATTCCCCGATTCATGGGGGACGACTTCCCCCACCCCTACCGGCGAGAGGATGCCGAGGAGTGGATCGGGCTCACATCGAGGAGCGATCCGCCGACGCACTTCGCCGTCTACGTCAATGGGGTGATGGCAGGTGGTGTCGGGGGGTTCCCCGGTTCCAAGGAGCACACCGGAGTCGTGGAGATCGGCTGGTGGCTGCATCCCGATTTCTGGAGTCGCGGTATCGCCACGGCATGTGTGGTCGCATTGGTCGATCTCCTCTTCACCGATCATGACTCAATGCGTCTGTGGGCACCGGTGATGCATCCGAATGTCGCGTCGGCCAGGGTGGCGGAGAAGGCAGGTCTGAAGTTGGAGGGGAGAGCCCCATCCGCGTACGTCAAGCATGGAGTCCGCTACGACCAGCTCAACTACGGAACCACCCGCGAGCAGTGGATGGCGGACAGGTAACCGGGGGGCGACTCGTACCCTTCCTGCGTGGCAACATTCGACGGACGAGTACTTCTGAGGCCCCGATGGATCCTCGCGATCGTGATCGCGACCGTACTCGTTGTCAGCTTCGTTCGGCTCGGCATGTGGCAGCTCGACCGACTCGATGAACGGAGAACGACCAACAGCCTCATTCTGGAGCGGGGTTCGGCTCCGCCGGCACCGCTGACGGAGCTGATTGCGCTCCACGGTGCCGACCCCGACGGCCTGATCCACAGACGGGCACTCGTCGAAGGCCGATATCGGCAGGATCTCGAGTTCTTCTCGATCGGCCGCACCTTCGGCGACCGCTCAGGCACGCTCGTTGCGACACCGTTCGAGCTTGCCGATGGCACGCTGATGATCGTGGTACGGGGGCTCGTGCCATCCGACACCGCAGGACCACCTGCTGAGGGATTCGATCCGCCGTCCGGTGAGGTCACCCTGGCAGGAAGGCTCGACGACGGAGAGGAGCCACTTCGGATCGGCGAACCAGCACCCGAGGGCGGCACCATCACCTCGATCAGTCGAATCGACCTCGGATTCATCGACACGTGGATGCCCGGCAACGTCGCTCCGATATCCCTCCTCCTCGACTCGCAGGATCCGGAACCGACACGGCCATTCCTCGTACCTGTACCGGACGAGGAGCTGACCGAGGGCAGTCACCTCGGATATGCGATCCAGTGGTTCGCATTCGCCGTGATCGTCGCCGTTGGCGTCGGCTACCTCGTACGGCGAGCCGGGATCGACGTCAGGGACCCATCCGAGCAGGAGACAGTTCCTCCGCCGTGATGCCGATCGCCTCGAGGTCGCTCGGCACCGCCCCATCGATGATCAGGCCGGTCGCAAGGCGGGCAATCGCCGGTGACGTCTTGATGCCGTAACCGCCCTGGCCCGCGAGCCAGAAGAACCCGTCTGCGTGATGATCGAAGCCGACAACCGGTACTCGGTCGCGTGTGAAGGTGCGAATGCCTGCCCAACTCGACGAAACGCTCCGGATCGTCAGGCTCGTGGCCTCCTCGATCCGCAGGATTCCCAATGCCACGTCCTCCTCGTCGGGTCGTGCATCCGATGGGGGATCGGCAGCTCGCTGGCAGCGGACCCGAGGAGATTCGTGCCCTCCGGCTTCAGGTACCAGTGCTCGTCGACGTCGATGACCATCGGCCATGTGCTCGCGTCGAGTCCCGGATCACACAGGAATGCGCTGCGAGCCAGCGGCGCGAGGCCGAGAGGAGCGACTCCGGCCATGGCCGCGATCCTGTCGGCCCATGCGCCCGCCGCATTGACGATCACCGATGCGGTGATCACATCGTCACCTGCCCGAAGTGTCCACTTCTCCATTGTCCTCGCGATCGCCGCTACGGCGTGCTCGAGGAGGATCGTGGCGCCGTTGGCCATTGCCGTCGTTCGGAATGCCATCTGGATGCCGTGCACGTCGAGGTCCATGGCCCCGGGCTCGAGGATCCCCTCCCTGATCACTGATGTGTCTGCGACGGGGAACCGTTCGGCGACCTCTTCAGCGGTGAGCAGGGCGAGATCAGCGACCGTGGTGGAGAACAGCGCAAACAGTTCGGCGGTGGTGGCGGCCTGGTCCGCCGTTCCCACGAACAGGACGCCACGGGGTGATGCGAGTCCTGTCCCGGTGAAGAAGGGCCGCGAAGCCTTGGTGAGGTATGGGACGACACCCGGTCCGTAGCACTCCGTGTAGAGCGCTGCGGACCTTCCGGTTGCGTGATAGCCCAACATCGGCTCGGCCTCGACGAGGACGACGGATGTGTGCTCCGAAAGGGCAGCGGCGGCCGAGAGCCCTGCGATCCCACCCCCTATGACGGCGATGTCGAATGTCATCAGCGCGACGGTACCTCGTCGCGGTTACCTCCGTTCCCCTAGGGTGGGGGCAGGAGGCCGTGTGAACGAACGGATCTACTCGACGGACGCATATGCGACCGCAATGGTCGCGACGATCGTGAAGACAGACACCGACGACAACCGGGTGCTGCTCGACCGTACCGTCTTCTATCCGGGCGGAGGTGGGCAACCTCATGACCTCGGCCACCTGGTGATCGGGGATGATCGCCTCAGGGTGGTACGCGTCACGAGCGATGCGGACGGAGTGTGGCACTGGATCGAGGGCACCGTTCCCGGGGTGGGAACCTCGCTGACGGGAGAGCTCGACTGGGAACGCCGCTATGCGCTGATGCGCACCCATACGGCGCTGCACGCCCTGTGCGGCGTGATCTGGAACACGTTCCACAGCCCGGTCACCGGAGGGAACATGGAGCCGGGGGAGGGGAGGCTCGACTTCGACATTCCCGACTGGAGCGCGGATGCCCTTCCCGTCATCGAGGCGGAGCTCAACCGGGAACTCGCGCTGCGACGGCGCGTCGAGGTGTCGTTCCTCCCCCGAACCGCAGCCGACGAGGACCCCAGCCTCATTCGGACGAAGGTGAACCTGCTTCCCACCGCCATCGACGAGGTGCGCGTCATCGACATCGTGGGCCTGGACCGACAGGCGGACGGCGGGACGCACGTGGCCGAAACGGGCGAGGTCGGTTCCGTGACCATCCCCAAGGCCGAGAACAAGGGTCGTGGATTTCGAAGGATCCGGGTCCGCCTGACCTCTTGATCCGTCACGCATCGGTGGGGTTGACGGCGCCGAGGTCGTCTCGTCCGATTTCGACCATGACCCGACCCAATGGTTTGCGCGTGAGGTCCGGCACGCGACAGTCATCCGCCGGATACCCGACGGGGAACAGGACGAACGGTCGCTCGTTCTCCGGCCTGCCGAGCAGGGTCCGCAAGAAGGCCATGGGGCTCGGCGTGTGCGTCAGAGTGACAAGGCCCATTCGGTGGATGGCGTCGATGAACATGCCGCATGCGATCCCGACGGACTCCTTGACGTAGTAGTGGTGCAGTCGCCGGCCATCCCCTCCCACGCCGTACCGCTGCTCGAACACGACGACGAGCCACGGTGCGATCTCAAGGAACGGCTTCTCCCAGCCGGTTCCGAGTGGTTCGAGGTCTTCCAGCCAGTGCTGGGGGAGTCGCCCACCCTCGTAGTTCAACCGTTCCTCGGCCTCGGCAGCCTCCCGGATGGCCCTCTTGACGTCGGCATCCTGTGTGACCACGAACGTCCACGGCTGCTTGTGGGCACCGCTCGGTGCCGTCGACGCTGCAGCTACCGCCGTTTCGATCATCTCCCTCGGCACGGGACGACTGGAGAAATCCCTGACGGACCGCCGTTGCTCCATCTCCAACAGAACCGTTCGGGCAGTCTTGATCTCCTCGCCCTGGGAAACGTCCAGTGCTCGATGAGGTACGGTCGGGAGTGCCACGGCAGGACCCTACGTGCGCGAGACGGTTGATTCAACTCCTCGCTGGGAATGATCGCGACGACCCGGTTGTTGTGTTCCGCATGCACAGGCCTTTGAACGTCGCATTTCCGACAATCTGGCGCGGCGGCCTCGATCGGGAGCGTTGCAAACATCATGACGATTCGTGACCGCGCGGCGAGGATGAAGGTGGTTGTCGGTGTCGCTTTCGCCAGCTTGTTCGTTACGGCTTGCGGGGCGGCGGTTTCGGGCGACGATGCGGGTGACGCGGGCGCGCTCTCGAATACAACCGGTTCGTCGGAGGTCACCACGTCGGTTCCGGATCCATCGGCACCCGCCACATCCGCCTTTCCCGTCGGTCCGTCGGCTCTCGACGACATGCGCGATGACCGTTTTCCCGATCCGCTCGTCGACCTCACGCAGATCATCTCGGGCGGCCCCCCTCCCGACGGCATCCCCCCGATCGACGTCCCCCGCTTCCTCCCGATCTCCGAGAACCTCGAGTTCCTCCCGGCGAATGAGCCGGTCGTCGCCCTCGAGATCAATGGGGACGCTCGCGCATACCCGATCCGGGCCTTGGTCTGGCACGAGATCGTCAACGACGTCGTGGGGGGAATCCCTGTCACGGTGACCTACTGCCCGCTGTGCAACTCCGCGGCGACGTATGACAGGCGGATCAACGGTGCCGAGACGACATTCGGTACATCGGGACTCCTGTTCGCGTCGGCGCTCGTCATGTACGATCGTGCGACCGAGAGCCTGTGGACGCACTTCGACGGAGAAGCGGTTGTCGGCGTCCTGACCGGCGCTCGCCTCGAGGAATACCCTTCGCCTCTGCTCTCGTGGGGGGATTTCCGATCGGCGTATCCGACCGGACAGGTCCTCGATTTCGAGGCCAGCGGTTTTGATCGTGACTACGGGCGCAACCCGTACAGGGGTTACGACGCCGAGGACAACACGCCATTCCTGTTCCGAGGCGCACTCGATGATCGGGCCCTGGCCATGCAGCGGGTCGTCGGTATCGAGGCAGGCGATGCGTCTTCGGCGTTCTCGCTGTCCGCCGTGAGCGGGGGAGAGGGCAGGGCGACGATGGCAGAGGTGGGATCGACACGGGTCGCGATCTTCTGGGTTCCCGGGCAGTCGTCGGCGCTCGATACCTCGGCGATCACGGAGGGTCGCGACGTCGGATCGGTCGGTGTCTTCGCGCCGGAACTCGATGGGCGAACGCTCACTTTCGCCTTCGAGGACGGAGGGTTCGTCGACGAGGAGACGGGCTCGACCTGGACGATCACCGGTGAGGCGATCGACGGCGAGCTCTCCGGAAGCCGCCTCGAGCGGCTCCCGCACCTCGACACCTTCTGGTTCGCGTGGTCGACCTACCAACCCGGTACGGAGTTGATCGGGAGCTGAGTCCGGCTCTGGCGTATCCTCCGACCGGACGTACGAAGGGGCAGGCGTGAACTTTGCAGCATGGATTCCGATCTTCGCGGTCGGGATCGTCTTCTCAGCGGTTGTGCTCGTCCACCTCGCGACCCATCAGGTGCCATTCATGCCGAAGTGGGCATGGGCGCTGCTGATCCTCGCCACGATGCCACTGGGTGGTGTCATATACCTGCTGATCGTCGTGTTCGGCGCGGGAGTCCGTGAGGACGCCGAGGGCAAACACACCTAGGCGTCGTCCCTCGGAGAGGTCACCGTGAGCATCGAAGTGAACAATGCCGTCTTCCATTATCCGGACGGCACCATTGCCGTCGATGATGTCTCCTTCAAGGTGCCCACCGGGTCGGTCACGGCGCTGGTCGGCCCGAACGGGGTAGGGAAGACGACGTTGCTCAACCTGATCGCCGGTGACCTCGAGCTTGCCGAGGGAACGATCCGCAGCGACACCGAGGTGGCCTACATGCGCCAGAACCCTGGCTTCGACGACCCTTCCACTGCCACGGTCCTCGACGCCCTGGCGCTGTCGTTGCCGAAGGAGCTCAAGCCGGTCCATGCGCGCCTCCAAGCGGTCTACGCCGACATCGCCGATGGCGCCGACGTCGGCGTCGAGCTGGCAGACGTCCTCGACATGTGGCAGGCACTCGGCGGTTACACGGCGGAGGCGATGTGGGACCAGGTCACGCGGGCCGTCCTCGATCAGGGACTGTCCGTCGCCGGTCCCCGCAGGCTGACCCACACAACCCACCACGCTCCACCAGACCAACC
>CAZYGP010000009.1:9362-22010 GCA_964647265.1 uncultured Acidimicrobiaceae bacterium
CGAGCTGTCTGGAGGGGAACGCAAGAGCATCATCCTGCGGTCGTTCCTCGCATCGAGCGTTCCGACGCTGATCCTCGACGAACCGGACAACTTCCTCGACCTCTTCTCCAAGGCATGGCTCGAGCAGTCGCTGAAGGACTCCACGAAGACGATTCTCGTCGTGAGCCACGATCGGACGCTCCTGACCAGGTCCGTCGACCGGATGGTGGTGCTCGAGCACAACGGTACGTGGATCCACGGCGGGAGTTACACCTCGTTCAGGGAGGAGCGCCGGAAGCGCAATGAGCGGCTCGCCAAGGACCTCGACGCCTGGAAGGCTGAGGAACGCAGGCTGTATCGGTACTACAAGCTCATGAAGAACCGTGCTGGTGCGAGCGAGGCCCTCGCGTCACGTGCGGACGCCGCCCAGACGAGGTGGGAGCGATTCCGCGACGCAGGACCGCCCCAGCTCCCCCCACCCGAGCGCGAGATCGTGCCCAAGTTCGTCGGATCCCGTGCAGGGAACGAGGCGATGAGGATCACGAACTTCGAGGTGGACGGTCTCGTGCTTCCGTTCTCCCTCACGATCTACAACGGCGACAGGGTGGCCCTCCTGGGGGAGAACGGCGTCGGGAAGTCCACATTCATCCGCGCGATACAGGACCCTGCGCACATCGAGCACGGTACGGTCAGATTCGGTCCGACGGCCCGGGTGGGGTTCTTCAGCCAGGACGTCGACATCCCCAACACGGGTGAGGAGCTCCTCGACATCGTCAAGGTTCGCTTCCCGAACCCTGAGCAGGCCAGGAATGCACTTGGCCGGTACGGCCTCGCGGACCGGATCAGGCACACCCTGGGGGAGTTGTCCGGAGGGCAGAAGGCCCGTGTCCAGTTGCTGCTCCTGGAGAGGGATGATCCGAACGTCCTCCTCCTCGATGAACCGACCGACAACCTCGACCTCGAATCCATCCAGGTCATCGAGGAGGTTCTCTCCGACCTCGATGCGACGCAGGTTGCGATCACACATGATGGCTGGTTCACCCGGATCTTCAACCGCTTCATCGTCTTCGACACGGACGGTCTCGTGGCCGAGGTGCCCGAGCGCCTACGGGCATTGCACATCGTCGGCGGGCGGGGGTTCTCCTTGATGGACGAACCCGACGTGAAGATCCTGACGACGATCTGATCGGTCGAGCTGCCCGTGGTTTAGGCTCGAATGGTGCTGTGCTGCTTGGGTGATCTCGTTGAGGACATCGCGGTCCATCGACCCTCGGGCTTGGCGCGTGGTGCCGACACCGATGTCGAGATCCATCGTCGACAGGGAGGTTCCGCTGCCAACGTGGCAGTGGCTGCCGCCACCTCTGGCATCCCCGTCAGGTTCATCGGCAGCGTGGGCGAAGATGCCGTGGGTGCCGTGCTGGCGGCAGACCTCGAGCGAGCGGGCGTGGAGGTCTGCCTCCAACGCCGAGGGCGAACGGGGACGATCGTGGTTCTGATCGAACCGGACGGTGACAGGACGATGCTGCGCGATCGAGGCGCGGCGGCGGATCTCGACCACCTGCCACCACCCGGCCTCACCGGCGTGACCTGGTTGCACGTTCCCGCGTACTCGCTTGTCGAAGGCCCGGTCGCCGTCGTGGCGAGCGACGCTCTCCGGCAGGCGAGGGACGCGTCGATCCCGACGAGCCTCGATGCGTCGTCCTCGAGCATCATCGAAGGCGTAGGCGCCGACGTATTCCGACGAATCCTGGCTGACATCGCCCCGGACGTCGTGTTCTGCAACCAGGCAGAAGCGGACCTGCTCGGTATCGGTGAAGACGCCGTCGCAGGCGCGAGCCTGACGGTACTGAAACGCGGTTCGGATCCGGCTTTCGCCATCACCGACACAGGTGAGCGGTTCATCGCACCTGCTCGAACCCTGGGAGAGGTGAGCGACACCACGGGTGCGGGCGACGCCTTCGCCGCCGGCTTCATCGGCGCTCGGATGCACGGCAATTCGATCATGGCGTGTCTCGAGGCGGGCCATGGGTGCGCGGCAGACCTCATCGTGTCGCGTCGCCCCTGACCTACTTACAGCGTAAGGAAGGTGGGCGCCAGGCCGTCATCACATCAGCAGGCACGGTGGATCTGGTCGCTGCGTGAGACACGGAGCAACGCTCTGAGGGGCACCGGGCGTGCACTCGTGTCAGGATGGCCGCAGCCGTCGCCTCGGTGAACGGTTGACCGTGTCGCCGTGGCGGGGGCGCAACGAGTCTGGAGCCTCCGTGACGGCTCACCGACGAGGGTGCCACCGTCCGTGGCCGTTCGACGCCCCTTGCGGCATCCCCAGTGTGTTCTCAGATGTGCCCATAATCCATGTTATGTAACATACCGGGTTCTCGGGCACGGAGGGACGATGATGCGCGGTCGTCAGAGCTGGGCGCCCTCCTCCCCGACGGCCAGGGGGTCGTCAGGAAGTGGTTGGACGACGGGACGTGCCCGACGCCTCCTGCGGGCAGGTACGAGATCCCTCATCGCCTCGAGACGGCCGAAGCACAGGAGGCGGTCGTCCTTCTCGAGGATCCTGCTGCTCCTCGGGTTCGGGATCACCGTGGTACCACGCGTGAGCGTGAGGACGGCGATGTCGCGGTCCAGGAAGCCTTCCTCGATGGACCTACCGAGGAGATCCGCGCCTTCTCGCACCTGTAGCTCGGCAACGCCGTATCCGGTACTGACCGTCAACCGCTGGCGGATGTCGAGTTCGGGGAACGCGACCTGGCTCGCGATGTAGTCGATCATCGCTCCGGCCACGTCGAGGCCCGTGGAGGTCTCGATGCCTTCGAGGCCCGGTGAACTGTTGACCTCCATCACGAGCGGTCCCCCGTCGCTCTCGAGCATGTCGACACCTGCGAGTCTCAATCCCATGATCTGGGCGGACTGAACGGCGACCCGTTGGTAATCCTTGGAGAGTTCGACGAGTTCCGACGTACCGCCACGATGGAGGTTCGACCGGAATTCGTTTCCGGAGGCAGTCCGTCGCATCGCCGCGACGACGCGGTCCCCGACGACGAGTGCACGGATGTCGCGGCCCTTGCTCTCCTTGATGAACCTCTGGATGAGGACGTTCTCACGCTTGGAGTGCAGGGTCTCGATCACCGCCTCCGCGACGGTGGTGTCCGGGGCGAGGATCACTCCGATCCCCTGGGTTCCCTCGAGGAGCTTGATGACGACGGGCGCGCCACCGACGCGCTCGATGGCCGGGAGGACGTCGGCGCGGTCGCGCACGAAGGTGGTCGCCGGGATCCCGATGTCGTGACGGGAGAGGATCTGGATGGCTCGCAGCTTGTCGCGGGAGTTTGCGATACCCGCTGCGGTATTCGGCGTGTATACGTCCATCTGTTCGAACTGGCGAACGACGGCGAGTCCGAAGAACGTGATCGATGCACCGATTCGAGGGAGGATCGCGTCGTAATCAGGAAGCGGCCTGCCGCGGTACTGGAGGTCCGGTTCGTCCCCTGAGAGGTCGATCGCGAACCGGAGCGTATTGAGCACGCGGATCTCGTGGCCTCGTTCGGTGCCAGCTGCGACGAGTCGCTTGGTACTGTACGCACCGGGCGCGCGGGACAGGATGGCGAGCTTCATGGTTGCCCCTCCTCGACTCGCTCGGACGTGATGCGCCCGGTGACGTACGATCTCGCCGGATCGATCACGAACCGCCTCGAAACGGCGGACCGCCCCAGGAGCATGCGAAAGCCCATCTCGTCGCGGCGTGTGAGCGTCAACTCGATGGGGAAGGCCACCTCGCCGAGGATCGCGTCCGCCCGGATCACGGGGCGGCGCTCGATCTTCCCATTCGACGACCTGACCTTCCGGAACCCGATGATGTCCGTCGTGACGCTGACGCTGTCGCGGATCGTCCGCTGGTGCGGGTGCATCACGAACGTGGCGACCTGGGACCCGGGGTCACCCTGGATCCGGAGGCGGAACGCATGCAGAGCGGACGTCTGTGCCCCTGTGTCGACCTTCACCTTGATCGGCGTCTCACACAGGTCGGGCAGGCGGATCCACTCCCGCCACCCGATCGTCGTCTTCGTGAGGACCTTCTTCTTCACCGTACGACGATAGGCACACGTGTGCCGCCATCTCAGCGACGGGGTGCGTCGACGTGCCATCATCGTGACCATGGCTGATGGACCGAACCCCGGCATGCGTCACGTTGCCTTCCTCCGCGCGATCAACACGGGGTATCGCCGTGTCACGATGGTCGACCTTCGGCGGGCCTTCGACGATGCGGGGTACGGCCCCGTGGCAACCCACCTGGCAACGGGCAACATCGTGTTTCCGCCGGGCCCGGGACCGAACCGAGGTGACCTCGAACGCGTCATCACGGACTCGTTCGGATTCATCTCGGAGGTGTTCCTCCGTGACGAGGATCAGGTTCGTGCCATCGTGGATCGGACACCGTGGCCGCCGGAGCGGTACCTGGTCGAGGTCTCGTTCCTCGAACGTGAGCCCGATCCGAGCGCTGCGCACGAGTTGGCGATGACGACTCGTCGACCGGAGGCCCTCGTCGTCGACGGGACCGAGGTGTACTTCCGTCGCGAGGGCAAGGGCACCCCAACCGTCCACAAAGAGGCTACGACAGAGAAGATCCTCGGCATGCGGACCACGCGACGGGGATGGGCGACCATCGCCGGCATCGTGGAGAAGTACCTGGGACATTGAGGATTCGGCGGCCTGTGCCGGTTCGTCCCTCGATGCCCGACCGGTGATCAGATCAGCCAGAGCTCTTCCTGGCGACCGTCGAGCCATGTGCAGGAATCCCCGTCGAACCACGCGTCCTGTTCCAACATGAAGCGCATCGGCGCGCCTCCCCACTCGGAGAGCTCCAACTCCCCCATCAGCTCGATGGAGTGGGCGGTGTTCGCATGGAGCGGGTGGGATCCTGCCCCTGGGACCCCCTCCTGGTGATCCCACAGGCCTATCGTCGTCCCTGCTCCGTGTCCGTGGAGCCCGATCCCGTGGGTGTAGATCGTGGGTTTGAGGCCTTCCGAGCGAGCTCGTGCGAGGGCACTTCGGAGGATCTCATCACCGGTCCGCCCCTCCGTGAAGGCGGCGAGGAGGATGTCCTGGATCAGGTTGGCCCGCTGGAGGCCCTTGGTGAGACCCGCTGGAGGACCGTCCTCACCGTCACGCAGGACGTACGCGTGTTCCTGTTGATCGGTGCAGAGCCCGCGATGGACGATTCCGAAGTCGACATGAAGGAGATCTCCCTGCCGGATGACCTCATCGACCTGTCCCATGCGCTGGATCCCCACCGTTGGGTGGAACCAGGATCCGAGGCCGGCGTCGTGGACCGTCTGGCGGTACCACCACGCGAGATCGGTGGTCGTGGTCGCTCCAACCGTCACGGTCCCTGTGCTGAGTCCCCGCCTGAGGATGTCGTGACCGATGCGGGCGGCCTCGGCGAAGGCCCCACGCTCCTCGGGGAGGCGGGTTTCGAGCCACCGAACGCCGAGGCGGTCCCCTGGGACGATCCTGCCCGTGAGCTTCGGTGGCAGGGCATCGACCAGACGGTCGTATTCGGACTTCGTGAGACCGTCGGCGTGTGCCTGGATTGGGGACGTTCCAATACCGATCGAGCCCGGGTCGAGGTCGCTGAGGAGCTCGACGAGGCGAGCCCACTGGTCGGGTTGCTCGTCGGGGTCCCAGACGCCACGAAACAGGTCTCCCACGGGGTACCTGGCAACAGCGAAGCGGTCCGTCCTTGTGAGCACGAGGATCGTGCGCCGCCGGGCGGACAACCACTCTGCGGGCAGCATCGTCGCAAGGACAGGGTCCTCCGCGTACTCGCGCCCGATGAGGAGCCAGCAGTCGATGCCGCATTCGTCGATGAGCGCCGGAACCAGTGTGTCGAGTCGTCGGCGAAGGAGGTCGTCGTGCTGGGCGGCTTCCCTACGCAGGTCGCTCAGCCTCTCGGTCGTCCCCACCTGTCCCTCTCGTCATCCATCCTCGCGAGCTCGGACTTGCCCGGTATCACGATGGCGGGGTCCGTACTGAAGTCAAGGACGGGGTTCCGATCGACGTAGTCGACGGAGTTCAGGATCACCTTGATCGCATTGAGCCGTGCTGCTGATTTCGTGTTGGACCTGATGATGGTCCACGGCGCGCTGCCGGTCGAGGTGCGCTCGAGCATGCGGTGCTTCATTTCGGTGAAGTCGTCCCAGAACTCCTGGGCCTGGACATCGATCTCACTGAGTTTCCACTGGCGGAGAGGATCATTGCGGCGCCGGTCGAACCGTTGCGCCTGGGTTGCCTTGTCGACGCTGAAGTACAACTTCACGAGGACCGTGCCCTGCCGAACGATGTCCTTCTCGAATCCGACCACCCCTCGAAGGAAGTCCCGATATTCCTTCTTCGTGCAGAAGCCGAAGATCGGCTCCACCATGGCACGGTTGTACCACGAGCGATCGAACAGCACCATCTCGCCTCCGGACGGGAAGTGCTGCACGTACCGCTGGAAGTACCACTGCGTGAGCTGATCCTCGTTGGGTTTGCCGAGGGCCACGACCCGGTACCGCTTCTCGTTCATGAATCGCGTGATGCGACGGATGGTTCCGCCCTTGCCTGATGCATCCCTGCCCTCGAAGACAACGATCATGGGGAGCTTCTCGGCCTCGAGGTGCCGTTGCAGCTTGAGCAACTCGATCTGGTACGGCTTGAGCGGGCTCTCCTCGGTGAGCTTCTCCTCGAGCTTGTCGCGTTCGTCCTGGAGGTCGCGCACACGCGACTGCAGTTCGTCGAGCTGCTTCTCGAGTTCGTGTTCGTCGTAATCGCTCACAGCCCGGTCCCTCCTCGGGTGCCGATGCTACCAGCAGGCCGGACGTGCTCGTGGTGTCGTCGCGCGGAGAGTCCCGGGTGTCGCCCCAACTACGGCACCCGGGACTTCCGTGTGGTTCGACGCCTGGAGGAGCGTCAAGCGGTCGCAATTCCTTGGACTGCTACGAAATACCTTAGTCGACAACTATGGATATCGCAATTCCGCGCCACCGCCGCATTACCCCACGCGATGTGACAACCTTGCACCATGGTGAACCGCCGTCTCCTCCGATGGTCCGACATGAGCCCGTTGCTCGCACGCCCCGAGCGGTCAGGTACGCGCCGCAGCCGCCGCATGGGTCGCGCTGCCAGCATCGAGGACCTCCGCAGCCTCGCCCACAGGCGCGCGCCTCGGGCGGTGTTCGACTACGTCGATGGTGGCGCCGACGACGAGGTCACCCTTCGCCGGTCACGGGCCCTGTTCCGTGACCTCGAGTTCCAGCCGAGAATCCTCCAGGACGTGTCCCACATCGACACGTCGAGCTCCTTCCTCGGCAGACCATCCGCGTATCCCTTCGGTTTCGCCCCGACGGGATTCACGCGGATGATGCACCACGAGGGTGAACCGGCCGTAGCGCGCGTCGCCCGGGACATCGGGGTTCCGTATGCACTGGCGACCATGGGAACGACGTCGCCCGAGGCTGTTGCGGAGGCAGCTCCCGGTGCGGACCTGTGGTTCCAGCTCTATGTCTGGAGGGATCGCAGCACGTCATTGGATCTCGTCGATCGGGCACGCCAAGCGGGGTTCCGCGCCCTCGTACTCACCGTCGATCTGCCCGTGGGTGGGAACCGTCGACGTGATGTCCGCAACGGCCTGTCGGTTCCCCCAAACGTGTCGACACGTACGATCCTCGATGCGGCGCTCCACCCCCGATGGTGGTTCGACCTCCTGACCACGCCTCCGCTCCGGTTCGCAACGCTCTCCTCGACAGACGGGACGATCGCCGACTCAGCCGATCGGCTCTTCGATCCGACCCTCACCGTCGAGGCGCTCGGCTGGCTCAGGGATCAATGGGAAGGGCCGATCATCGTCAAGGGGGTCCAGACGACCGACGATGCCCTGAGGGTCGTCGAGGCGGGGGCAGACGCGGTCGTGCTCTCGAACCACGGGGGGCGGCAGCTCGACCGCTCCCCCGCTGCCCTGTTGGTCGTGGGGGCGACGAAGGCGGCACTCGGCACGAGCGCGGAGGTGTACGTCGATGGAGGTGTCATGAACGGCGCCGATATCGTCGCCGCGACCGCGCTCGGTGCCGACGGGGTGTTCGTAGGGCGGGCATACCTCTACGGGCTGATGGCGGGAGGCGAGGACGGGGTGAAGCGTGTTGCGGAACTGCTCACCGCTGACATCGTGAGAACGATGGCCCTGCTCGGTGTGAGGAGGGTCGCCGACCTCGAACCCGCGATGGTGAGGTTCCCGTGAAGGCCGCCGTGTTCACGGAGTTCGGAGGAGCAGTCGAGGTAGCCGACGTCCCCGATCCACACCCGCCTCCTGGAGGCATCGTGCTCGAGGTCCATGCCAACGGCGTCTGTCGAAGTGATTGGCATGCGTGGATGGGGCACGATTCCTCGGTGCCCCTCCCCCACGTCCCCGGACACGAAATGGCAGGAGTCGTCGTCGCTGCTGACGACGCTGTCCGATCCGTTGCACCCGGCGATCGCATCACGGTCCCCTTCGTTCTCGGCTGCGGCTCGTGTGCGACGTGCGCCGATGGGAACCAGCATCTGTGTGACGCCCAGTGGCAACCGGGTTTCTCGGGCTGGGGGTCATTTGCGCGGTACGTCGCGCTCCCCTACGCCGACGTGAACGCGGTCCGGCTTCCGGATGCGCTGGACTTCGTGACGGCCGCCGGCCTTGGATGCAGGTTCGCGACCGCGTTCCGGGCGGTCGTTGACCAGGGATCGGTGAGCGAGGGCGATGCGGTCGCCGTGTGGGGCTGTGGGGGCGTCGGATTGTCGTCCGTGATGATCGCGGCTGCCCTCGGTGCGAACGTGTATGCCGTCGATGTGAACCCCGGTGCGCTGGAACTCGCACGACGTTTCGGCGCGACGGAGGTGTTCGACGCCTCGGATGGATCGGACGTCTCGGCGGCGATCAGGGACGCAACGGACGGCGGTGTGAGGGTCTCCATCGACGCCCTCGGCTCCACCAAGACATCGGTGGCCTCGATCCGGAGCCTCGCGAAGCGTGGGCGCCACATCCAGGTGGGCCTGATGATCGGCGACGATGCCCGGCCGGTGATCCCGATGTGGCGTCTCCATGCACACGAGATCGAGCTCCATGGGAGCCACGGGATGCAAGCATGGCGCTACCCGGCGATGCTCGAGATGATCGTGTCGGGGGAACTCGATCCGGCTGAGCTCGTGACGGGTACCGTGACGTTGGGTGAAGGTGCGCGTCACCTCATGGCCATGGCCGAATTCCCCGGCAACGGCTTCGTCGTGATCGACGACTTCACGACGTGAGTGTGGACGGAATCGACGAAGGGTGACGGTGCGGTGATGGAAACGCTCGGGTTCGTCGGTCTCGGCATCATGGGATCGGCCATGGCGGTGAACCTCGTCAGGGCCGGCCACGAGGTCGTCTGCTGGAACCGGACACCCGAGCCGCTCGATCGGCTCGTCGAGGCGGGTGCCGTACGTGCGGGATCACCGAGCGATGTTGCCAGGCAAGCCGGGATCGTCATGATCTGCGTATCGGACACCACCGATGTGGAGGCCGTCGTCTTCGGAGCCTCAGGGATCGCCGAGGGCGTGTCGGAAGGATCGCTTGTCATCGACCACTCGACGATCTCGCCTGTGGCAACCAAGGAGTTCGCCGACCGCATCGCCGTGCACGGAGCACACTGGCTCGACGCTCCCGTGTCGGGTGGAAGTGAGGGTGCCAAGCTCGCAACGCTGTCGATCATGGTGGGTGGGGATGCATCACAGCTCGAACGTGCCATGCCATACCTCGAGGTCGTTGGCAGCACGGTCACCCATGTCGGCCCCCAGGGAGCCGGCCAACTCGTGAAGGCGGTCAACCAGGTCCTCGTCGTCGTGAACCAGCTCGCCGTGTCCGAAGCACTCCTGCTCGCGCAGGCAGGTGGTCTCGACCTCGCCACGACCCTCGACGCCGTCAAGGGAGGAGCGGCCGGATCATGGATGCTCGCGAACCGAGGTCCGCAGATGATCGTCCGCAACTGGGAGCCGGGCTTCACGATCGATCTCCAACAGAAGGACCTCCGCATCGTCCTCGACACAGCCGACGAGCTCGGTGTCCCGCTTCCAGGCACGTCGATGGTCTTCCAGCTGTACCGTGCCCTGCAGCAGCGGGGTCTCGGCTCGGATGGGAACCACGCCCTCGTCAAGGCCCTCGAACACCTCTCGGGTATCGAACTCGCCGGCGATGACTGAGGACTCGGGCCCGGTCGGTGTGGGTCCACATCCCGGACCATGGCCGGTGGACGATCGTCTCGACCCCGACCTCCTCGAGCATGGCGATAGTCGGAACGTGATCGATCGGTACCGGTACTGGTCGAGGGAGGCGATCGTCACCGATCTCGACGCACACCGCCATCCGTTCCATGTCGCCATCGAGAATTGGCAGCACGACTTCAACATCGGGACCATCGTCCGCAACGGCAATGCCTTCGGCGCCCACACGGTCCACATCATCGGACGACGCCGCTGGAACCGCCGGGGCGCCATGGTGACCGACAGGTACCAGCACATCGACCACCATCCGACCGTCGAAGACTTCCTCACGTGGTCGACCGAGTCGGGCATTCCCCTCGTGGGCATCGACATCACGGACCGTTCGCGTCCCATCGAGCGCGCGGAACTTCCAGCACGCTGCGCCCTCGTCCTCGGACAGGAAGGCCCCGGCCTGAGTGCGAAGATGGTCGATGCGTGCACCGAGGTATACGAGATCTCCCAGTACGGCTCCACCAGATCGATCAACGTCGGGGTCGCCTCCGGGATCGCGATGTACGCATGGTGCCTCCAGCACGAACCGAGGGCCTGAAGCCTCAGGCGACGAGGCTTCGTCGGAGGAGGCCCCGGACCCTCCCTACTTCGGAGGCATCCTCAACGCACCGTCCATGCGGATCGTCTCGCCGTTCATGTACCCGTTGTCGATGAGGGACATGGCGAGAGTTGCGTAGTCCTCGGGTGTCCCCAGCCGCTTCGGGAACGGGACTCCCGCCGCGAGCCTCGAGCGGATGTCCTCATCCAACGAGCCCAGGAGAGGTGTGTCGATGATGCCGGGAGCGATCGTATTGACGCGCACGCCGATGTCCGCGAGGTCCCTTGCCATGGGGAGGGTCATGCCAACGACCCCGCCCTTCGAAGCTGCATAGGCGGTCTGTCCGATCTGGCCATCGTACGCCGCCACGGAGGCGGTGTTGATGATGACTCCGCGCTCGCCATCGACGAGGGGGTCCGTCGCCGCCATTGCGGCTGCCGCGGTGCTCGACACGTTGAACGTGCCGATGAGGTTCACGCGAACAACTGTCGTGAACGCGTCGAGGTCCGCTGGCCGCCCGTTGCGGTCCACGGTCCTCTGGCCGATCGCGATACCGGCGCAGTTGACGGCGACGCGGAGAGGCCCGATCTCGGCGGCGGCACGCACCGCGAGTTCCACGGCCTCGGCATCGGTCACATCGGCGTTGACGTGGACCGCCCCCGGTAGGGAGCGTGCGAGTGCAGTGCCGGCGTCGTCGTTGAGATCGACGATGGTCACGAACGCGCCTCGTTCGGCAAGGGCTCGGGCGGTGGCCGCCCCGAGGCCCGATGCACCACCCGTCACGATCGCGGACACGCCAGCGACATCCATCACGCGATCCTACCCCGCTCGACACGTCCACCGATGAGGACGGTGGCTATCGTCACAGCAATGGACACTGCCAGGATCGACGCCGACATGGCCGTACTGGCCGCGAACAAGAAGGCCTGGGCGACCCTGCCGATCTCCCGCAAGATCCGTTACCTCGATTCGATCAAGGCCGACACGGTGAGGGTTGCCAGGCCATGGGTTGTCGACGCTGTCGATGCGAAGGGCCTCTCGCTGGACACGCCGACTGCGGGTGAGGAGTGGACGGGGGGTCCGTACTCGGTGCTGTCGATCATCCAGGACCTGCGAAGCACCCTGGTGAGGCTCGACGGCGGAGAATCGGTTCTGGACGGCTACACGGTCAGGGAGCTTCCCTCGGGTCAGGTCACGGTGGATGTCTTCCCCCGAACGAGCCACGACCGGCTCCTCTTCTCAGGAATCTCGGCGGAAGTTCGGATGCAGCCCGATGTGACGATGGACAACCTCGCCGAGACGGTCGCCCCGTTCTACCGGGAGGCGGATCCCCCCGGCGCGGTCGGTGTCGTGCTCGCCGCGGGCAACATCGCGTCGATCGCGGTCCTCGACGTCGTGTACGCCATGTTCAACGAGGGCAAGGTCGCGATCCTGAAGATGAACCCGGTGAACGACTACCTCGGGACGCACTTCGAGGAGATCCTCGGGGACCTCATCGCCGATGGCTTCATGCGCATCGCGTACGGCGGTGAGGATGTGGGGTCCTACCTGACGTCGCATCCCCTCGCGGACACGATCCACATCACGGGAAGTGCGAGGACCTACGAGGCGATCGTGTTCGGAACCGGGGATGAAGGCCGTCGGAACAAGGAGCAGATGACGGTTGCGAACCCCCGTCCCGTCGGTGCCGAGCTCGGAGGCGTCGGCCCGGTCATCGTGGTTCCCGGAAAATGGAGCAAAAGGGACGTTCGATTCCAGGCCGAGCACATCGTCAGCATGAAGATGCACAACTCCGGATTCAACTGCGT
>CAZYGP010000010.1:0-21668 GCA_964647265.1 uncultured Acidimicrobiaceae bacterium
CCTCGATGTTGAAGATCCCGTCCTCTCCCCATCCGATCTCGTCGTCCCCGACCATGAGTCGTGCCGGATCAGTGGCGAGGGTGGTCTTGCCGGTACCCGACAGCCCGAAGATGACGGCAGAATCGCCTTGCTCCCTGCCCACACTGGCGGATGCGTGCATCGACAGCACATTGCGCTTCGGGAGCAGGTAATTCATGACCGAGAAGACAGACTTCTTCATCTCACCGGCGTAGGTGGTGCCGCCGATGAGGAGGATCTTGTGATCGAAGCTGATGCAGATGAACACCTCGCTGCGTGTTCCGTCGGTCTCGGGCTCCGCCTGGAACGTCGGTGCGTGGACGATCGTGAAGTCCGGCACGAACGTGTTCACCTCTTCCGAGGTGTCGAACTTGCGGCGGAGGATGAACATGTTGCGGGTGAACAGGGAGTGCCACGGGCTCTCGGTGATCGCCCGGACCGAGAGGCGGTTCTTCGGGTCGGCGCCCGCGTAGAGGTCCTGCACGTAGAGTTCCCTCGCCCCAAGGTGTTCCGAGACCCTGCGATAGAGGGCGTCGAACACCTCCGGCTCCATCGGATGGTTCACGTCCCCCCACCAGATCTCGTCCTCGGTGCTTGCCTCACGGACGATGAACTTGTCCTTGGGGCTGCGCCCCGTGTACGGGACCGTGTCGACCACCAGCGCGCCGTGGTGGGCGAGTTCGCCCTCGCCTCGGCGGATCGTGTGCTCGTAGAGTTCCGGTGTGGTCAGGTCCCAGTGGACGTCGCCTGTGGGTGTGATTCCGTGGTGTGCAAGCGACCGCATGGGACCTCCGCTGTTCCGGTTACCCCTAGGGTACGCATGTCCTGGGGTGGTCGGATTCGGTTGCGACGCCTCCGCGATGGAGAGGACGGAGCCATGATCGAGTTGCTCGTGGAGAACCCGTATCTCCTGCCGTTCGTCGGTCTCGTGGTCGGTCCCAGCGGCGGGTACCGGATGTCAGCGCCATGACGGCCGCTGCGGTCATCGCCGTGGTCCTGCTCGTCGTGGTCTGGGTGTTCCAGGCTGCCCTTGCCATCGGTGCTCCGCTCGGATCGGCTTCGTGGGGCGGTCAGCACCAAGGGGTGCTCCCGACTCGGCTGCGGATCGCCAGCGGGGCCGCTGCTGTGGTCGTGTATCCCCTGATCGTGGTCTATGTGCTTGGTGCCTCGGGACTGATGGAACTCGACTGGGCGCCGATTGGTTCTCTTGGGATGTGGATGCTGACCGCCTTCTTCGGTGTGGGAGCGGTGGGGAACCTCGCTTCCCGGTCGAAGATCGAGAGGGTCTGGGCACCTGTGTCCCTCGTGATCGCGGTGTGCTGCGCCATCATCGCGATCGGCATGTAGCCGACCACATGCGACCTCGAAATGGGGCCCCCCGTCAGGACCCTGCGTCGGCGAGGGCGTACATGTAGCCGTCGGTGCTGGCGATGTAGATGCTGCCCTTCCAGACGGCTGGTGTGGCGAGGAGCGAGGCGGAGCCGACGGGAAGCGTCCAGCTCAACTGTGGTTCACGGGGATCGGCGAGGTCGAAAGCGTGCAGCGTGCCGCTCCTGCCCGCCACGATAAGGGTGTCGTCAACGATGACCGGGGATGACCACGACCGCGCACCGACGCTGTACACCCACAGTTCCTCGCCGGTTTCACGGTCGACGGCCACGAGGAAGCCCTTGTTCGTCACGACGTAGATGACCCCGTCGCCGAGCGCTGGCGTTGCCCACATACCGCCCTGGGCTGGCGGTTCGGTGATCGAGTACATACCCCATATGTAGGGGTCCCCGTCCGTGTACGGGTCGAGCTTGATGAGTTGGCCGAGCTCACGGGCCCTGGGCAGGTAGCGCTTCCACTCGACGGGGACGTACAGCATGCCCTCCTCGTCGATCACGATCGACGCATCGACGTCGTCCCCGACCCAGTAGTCGAACACGACGGGTGCCTCGCCATTCTCCACGTTCGTGATGTCGAGGCCGATGATCCGTCCAGCCGAGGTGCCGAAGTACGCACGACCCTCGAAGATGGCGGTTGAGCTCTCGACCGAGGTCGATACGCAGCGGCTGCCGATGGTGCAGCCGTCCTGGATCTTGGCCATCAATTCGTCGTCCCAGGTCTCCATGCTGAAGACCAACTCGGGATCCACGGTGACCGAGCCGTTCGCGTCGTACCCGCGGTTGAGCTTCCAGATGTAGTAGATGGAGTTCTCCCCGCCCTCGAGGAGCAGGTCGTTGACGATTCGCGGTGCCGCGTCCCAGTCGTCGTTCCACCGACCGCCGAGTCCTACGCGGTCCGAGGGCTCCGGGCAGTCCCTGAGACATGCCTCGAAGTCCCACACGACCTCGGGTTCGGCGCGGTCGAGGGCGGCGATGCGCAGCTTGTTGTCGCGGCTCCCGAAGTACACGAGGGGAAAACCGTCAGGATCGAGGGTCGGGCTGCCCTTGACGATGTCGCCTGTGGTGATGGGGGTCCTCGTCGCGAGCCCCGTGTCTGCGTCGACGAAGTGGAACTTGCGGTCGTAGGCGCCGAACATCATCTCGGTGACACCGTCGGGGCGCTCCCAGATCACTGGTTGGCCCGTCCATCCGTTGCCGCACCACGTCGACGTCGTGCCGAGGTCGGTCGACTCACTGCACATCGGCGCATCGGGATATCGCCACACGACGACCGGGTTCACCGGGACCGGTCCGGTGCCGTACCACGTGTTGGTCGGGTTCCCCCGGAACGTGAGCAATCCCTCGACGGCATCCCCCCACGGCTGGCCGACGGTCCTGCGGTCGACCCATTGGTGGAGGGGTTCGGCCAGCGTCGTGGTCGTGGTCTCGGGAGGGGCTGAACCGTCGTCTCCCGCCGCAGCAGTGGTCGCCGTCGTGTCCGCCGGCAGGGAGAGATCGTCAGGCCCGGATCCCGTGAGGTCACCGACCGCGCCGACGCAGCCGGCGAGGGTCACCGTGAGCGCGCCGAGGAGAATCGAGAACCTTCGCATGGGTCGGGAGTCTACGGAGAGCACCAGCTTGCGGCACCGACCGGCGTTGCCGGGGCGGTGCCACACCGGAGGGAAACAAGTGGCTTGTATTCCGGAGTAATGAACTCTAGAATTCAACCAGTTGTTGCCTATGTGCTCGTCGCATGACCGATCACGCGGAGGTGGTCCGTTGACCGTCCAACTCCTCTCACCGCCGATCCATCGGCAAGCATCCTGCGCAGCAGGGGGCCCCCGGGGCGAGTCCGGCTGCACCGCGTGCGTCGATGCGTGCCCCTACGGGGCGATGTCCTTCCGCCACCAACCCAATGGCACGGCGGTCGCCATCGACCCCGGATTGTGCCAGCGGTGCGGGGCGTGCACGGGTGTGTGCCCGACGTCGAGCCTCGAGCGGTCCTTCGACACTGATGAGTTCATCCTTGACGCGCTGTCGAATGCGCTGTCGGATCACCTCGGTGAACCGGTGATCCTCACCTGTGGCGTGACCGTCGACCGTATCGCGATGCCCCCAGGGACGATCGCCATCACGCTTCGGTCCTTGCTCGTCGTCAATGAAACCCACGTCCTCCATGCCCTTAGAGCCGGTGCCGGCGGCGTGGTACTCGTCGGCTGTCGTGAATGCCACCACGATGCACCCGACCTCTTCTTCTCTCCCATAGAGCTCGTCCGAGCCGTCACCTTGGACGACGGCTGCGTCGGGTACATCGAGGACGACGGATCGACCGACGCGTCCGACCGCCTCGACGCGTACCTGGCGATCCGACGGGGACGGTTTGTCATGCCCCCCGTCGGGGGCTCGTCACATGGCACCCGGCGCGAGCGGTTCCGACATCTCCTCGGATCCGACCTCCCGGGTCCCACCGCCGAGCCGGTCGGGACGGACCGGTTCGCATCCGTGCTGGTCGATGACGTGTCATGCACCATGTGCGGGGCCTGCAGCAGGGCGTGCCCCACGGGCGCCATCGCATACGGCGCCAAGGATGGGACACTCTCGTTCGACCACCTCGATTGCGTCAACTGCGGCCTGTGCGTCCCTGCATGTCCCGAGGGTGCCGTCAATCTCGTACCCGGCCTCTCCCCGAAGGCGGCGTCACACGCCCGGCGCCCGATCATCGTCGACGATGTGGAGCGCTGCGCGAAGTGCGGCGATCCCTTCATTCCCGCACGGCTCGCCGCCCATGCACGGTCGGTGATCGGCAAGCTCGATCGCCCCGCACCGTTATCGGTCTCCCAGGTCGGCCTGTGCGACGCCTGCAAGACGATCGACTGGGAGCCCGGCAGCCCACCGGGCGTCCACAGTGGGACCGCCGTGTCCCTCGTGAGCCGGCGCCAGTTCATGAAGTCCGTCGCGGCGGGGGCGGCGGGGGCGGCGATGGTCCCACTGATCGTCGGTCCCGCACGGGCCCAGACAGCCACCATCGAGAAGAAGCGGCTCGGCATGGTCATCGACCTCGGCCGCTGCATCGGCTGCCACGCCTGCACGAACATCTGCAAGGCCGAGAACAACGTACCGCTCGGCAAGTTTCGCGACTGGGTCGAGGAGCACATCCTCGGCGACTATCCGAACGCACGACCCGTCTTCCTTCCGAAGTTGTGCAACCACTGTGACGATCCGGGTTGCTTGAGGGCCTGCCCCACCGGGGCGATCCGAAAGCGCCCGGATGGGATCGTCGACCTCGACCCTGACATCTGCATCGCCTGCCAGGCCTGCATGCAGGGCTGCCCGTACGGCTCGACGTTCTTCAACCACCAGCGAGGTACCGCCGACAAGTGCAACCTCTGCGTTCATCGTATCGATCAGGGACTCGATCCGGCGTGCGTTGACATCTGTCCGTCGCAGTGCCGCATCGTCGGAGACTTCGACGACCCCAACAGCCCCGTCTCGCAATACCTCGTCGGACGCAACTCGACCGTGCTGCGCGAGGATCTCGGACTCGGGCCCAACATCCTGTACATCGGGCTCCCCGGCGAGCTCAACCGTTAGGAGACGCAACGATGACGGAACTGCTCACGCTCTTGTCCACGGGAGTCCCGTTCACTGGCGACGGGGCGTTCGTGCTCCCCAACGAGCACGTCCACTGGGGGCCGATCGTATGGGCCTACCTCTTCCTCGCCGGTCTGGGTTCCGGCAGCCTCATCGTGGCAATCCTGCCCCGACTGCCTTGGGCGATGGACAACGACGCCCTGATGCGCCTGCGGCGTCTCGCGATCATCACCGCGCTCGCCTGTTTCCTGGCAATACCGATCGCGGTGCTCGCCTCGCTGCATCAACCGCTTCGCATGTGGCGGGTGCTCTTCGCCCCACATGCCCCATCGCCGATGCCCTATGGCTCGTGGGTGTTGGTGATCCTGATCGGCCTCACGGCATTCCACCTGTGGCACATGCACCGGCCCGAGTTCGCCTACGCCGCCGAGCGACGCAGCGATCTGCTCGGCAGGTTGTATCGCATCGCTGCCGTGGGCTACGACCCGGACGCGCCAGCGACGACGATGTCGACGCGGGGTCAGGAGTTGGTCCACTACGGGCGGATCGTCGCCGAGCTGCTGTTCATCGCATACACCGCGTTCCTGCTCTCGACGATGGTCTCCCACCCCGTCTGGTCGACACCGACGCTCGGCATCCTCTTCTTCCTCATGGCGATGGCATCCGGCTATGCCTGGCTGACCATGATCGGGTGGTTGACGGGCTTCCTGAAACCGGAACCGCGGATGCTGCAGCTCCTTGCCGGGTCGGGAGCGGCCTTCTTCGCAGGGGTGATGGCCCTGAGGTTCTGGGAGATGTCATGGGCGGCCTACCTCGGCGAGAGCTGGTGGAGCGCCTTCGCCGAGATGCAGTTCTCGCACTTCGCCTTGAGCTTCTTCGGGGTCGAGGCTCTCGGCGGGCTGATCGTGATCGGGCTGCTGGCCCACGCAGCCTGGCGGATCGACGGTCGCACTGCCTGGATCGGCGGTGCGCTCGGCCTGATCGTGCTCATGGTGATCCGCTGGCACGTGGTCGTGGGCGGACAGATGCTCTCGCGCACCCTGGACGGCCTCGTTCCCTTCGAGGTGGCGATCCTCGGCGCTGAAGGCGTCATCGCCACGGTATCCCTGTTCGTCTTCACGGCGACGATCATCGGCGCTCTGCTCTGGTTCCTTCCGTGGCGAACCGCCATCCACGCGACCAAGGTCGACGAGACCATGGAGCCGGAGGTCGTTGCCGAGCAGAAGGCGACGGACCGTCGCCGGTTCCTCGCAGTGGCCGGAGGGCTGACGGTCGGCATCGCCGGTGGGTATGCGACCGTCGGTGACCTGTTGATGCCGCAATACGATCCTCGGACTCCCGGTCCGACCGGACCGGGCGCCGGTCGGGTCGTCAACTCCATCTGCCTGTCGTGCGACGCGCGCTGCGGGACGCGGGCGATCGTCAATGCGGAGGGGCGGGTCCGCACCCTGTTCGGTAACCCGTTCCACCCGGCGTCGACGATGAATCGCCCCATCCCGTTCGCAACGCCGCTGGACGAGTCGCTCAAGGTCAACGGAACGCTGTGCATGAAGGGCGTGTCGGGTTTGCAGTACCTCTACGATCCGTACCGCATCCGGCTGCCGCTGAAGCGCACCGGACCGCGTGGGTCCGGCGAGTTCGAGGTCATCAGCTGGGACCAGTTGATCGACGAGGTCGTCGAGGGCGGTCGCCTCTTCGCCGACATCGGCGAGGATCGAGAGGTCGAGGGCCTCCGCGCGATCCACGATACGCAGACGCCGATCGATCCCGACGCACCGGAACTCGGGCCGAGGAGCTACGGCCTGGTGTGGAACACGGGTCGGGGCCAAACCCCACGCGACAGCTTCATCCAGCGGTTCATGAACGCGTTCGGGTCGAAGAACTACGTGTCACACACCGACCTGTGCCAGATGAACTGGTATGTCGCCAACTATCTGTTCACCGGGCGCTATGTCGAGAACGTGTCGGTCACCAACCAACTGTTCGGTGACATCGTCAACAGCGAGTTCATGCTGTTGTTCGGAGTGAACCTCGGCGGAGGCTGGAAGCCGGCCGTGAACACCTCGGCACCCATCCTTGCCAACCGTCATGCGAACGGCGACGGGTATCTCGTGCTGGTCGATCCCTATGTGCCACACGGCCGTCACTATGCCGACGAGTGGATCGGCATCAAGCCGGCGACCGACGCGGCCATGGTGCTGGGCATGATCCGGTGGATCATGGACAACCAGCGCGAGGACGTCGCCTACCTCGAGAACCCCTCGAAGGCCGCGGCCGACGCCGACGGTGACCCCACGTGGACCAACTCCACCTACCTGGTCATCGTCGAGGACGGGCACGAGCGACAGGGACGCTTCGTTCGCGCCTCGGATGTCGGACTCGGTGAGGACGAGTTCGTCGTGATCTCCGAGGGTCAGCTCTCCACCCACGTGGCCGCAGACGCGGGTTCGCTGTACGTCGATCGGACGATCGGGTTCGAGGATGGCAGCGAGGTCGCCGTCAAGTCGTCGTTGCAGCTTCTGCGCGACGAGGCGTCCGCCCGCACGATCGAGGAGTGGTCTGAGATCTGCGATGTGCCGGCCAGCGACATCGAGAGGCTCTCGGAGAAGTTCGTCAGCCACGGGCGAAAGGCGACCGCATCGTGCTATCGCGGTGCCACGATGCACTCGCAGGGGATCTACGCCGGGTTGGCGATCAACAGCCTCAACGCGTTGATCGGCAACATGAACTGGAAGGGCGGGATCGTCAGGAACGTCAGCGGGCCGAGCTGGAGCTCCGGCCTCTACGACCTGTCCACGATCGAGGGAGCACCCGAGGTCAGCGGTGCCCACATCTCGCGGATCGCCGCTCGGAGCGACATCGCCTACGAGGACACCACGGAGTTCCGCCGAAAGCTCGAGGCGACCGGGGACGGCTACCCCTCGACCCGGCCGTGGTTCCCGTTCACCCACGCCGGGATCACTACCGAGGCCCTTGCCGCAGCTGATGGCAAGTACCCCTACCCGGTGAAGGTATGGATCAACTACTACATCAACCAGCGGCACTCGGTCCCGGGCGGTATCCGGTTCGAGGAGACGTTCACCGACCCGGACAAGATCCCGCTGTTCATCTCGGTGGATACGACCATCAGTGAGACCAGTATCTACGCGGACTACATCGTCCCCGACGTGATGTACCTCGATGGCCAATATGGGTTCATGGGCCAACAGACGGGCGCTCTCACGGCACGCGGGGCTGCGATTCGCCAGCCCGTCGTCGAGCCCCTGACCGGTCGGACCGACGACGGCCGCGCGATGATGATGGAGACCTTCCTCATCGACGCAGCGATTCGCCTCGGGTTGCCCGGGTTCGGCGACGATGCCATACCCGGCGATCCGGAGGGCCCGCACGCGGGCCAGAGGTTCCCGTTGCGCAAGGCTGAGGACTTCATGGTCCGCGGCATTGCGAACTTCGCCCACAAGGCTGGGGTGGAACCAGCCCCCCAGGACGAGATCGACTACGTCGCGAGCTTCCCGGTTGCGGCCCATCAGGATGTCATGACGCCCGATGAGTGGCGGCGGGCGGTTGCAGTGGTCGCGCGCGGCGGGTACTTCGATCCGCCGGAGACCGCGTGGGACGACGAGGAGCGCCACACCGCAGGCGTGAAACTGGACGAACGTGCCCCGCTGCAGATCTGGCACGAGGTGCTCGGCACGACCCGCGAATCGCAGACCGGGCGGATGCGCTATGGCGGTCCCACGTATCTCGAACCGGAGGACGGTGTGGGCCGCAAGCTCTCTGAGGTCGACGTGGAGTTTCCGTTCACTGTCGTGACGTTCCGGCTCGCGATCAGGACGAAGGCACGGACTGCCTACGACTACTGGGCGATCGAGACGATGCCGGAGAACAGGGTGGAGATCAACGCACTCGACGCACGTCAACTCGGCATCGTCACCGGCGACCGCGTCCGTATCGCGTCGCGCAGCGGCGAGGCCGAAGGCATCGCGAAGATCAGCTCGAGGGTCCGACCGGGAGTCATCGCCGGCACCCACCACTTCGGGCATACGCAGCAGGGCGTGAGCGAGTGGACCATCACCGGCGGTGCGATCGACGCGGTTGCGGGTGGTCGCTCCTACGACCCGATCCTGCACGACATGAACAAGTCCAACGTCGAGGGCGACACCGTGAAGGCCGACAAGCGTCGTGCTTCGGCAGGCTTCAATGTCAACGACGCGATGCGCCGCAACGGCGAGGAGCTCGGCGACATGCCGCTGGTTGACAACGCTGGCGGTGGAACCGTATTCCTGGACAGTCGTGTGAAGCTCGAGAAGGTCTGAAGAGCGATCCACGCATCGTTCGGGCTCGATCGAGCCCAAGGCATGATCGGCCTTCCGAACACCTCGAGAGCCATCCACAAGACACAGGAGCCGTCCCCGGCCGGGGACGGCTCCTGTGTCTCGGAGAGCGGACTGCCGGCTCAGACGCCTTCGGCGATGTCGCGGCCGTGGACGGTGAGCGCCCAGATCACGAACGCGTTCGCGGTGATCATGATGATCGACCAGAACGGGTACCACGGCAGCCACGCGAAGTTCAAGAGCGTGCTGACGATCGCGATGAGCACACCGACCGTACGTGCCCATACCGCACCGCTGTACAGCGCGACCGCTGCTGCGACGACGACGAGGCCCATGATCAGGTGGATCCATCCCCACGTGGTGGTATCGAATTGGAACAGGTAGTTCGGCGTGAGGACATAGAACTCGTCCTCGAGGAGTGCGATGAATCCCGCAATGGCGTGGAAGCCACCGAGCAGTCCCATCATCACCGAGGCGTAGATCGTCCATCCGATCGCCGCACCACTGATTTCCCGTTGTGCCATATGATCATCCTCTCGCTCTGGGTCGACTGCTGTCGAAGTGTCGCCTGGTCGACCCGCTTCCCGATCGGCCGGATGCACACCGACAGTGCCCTCATCCGGCCGAAGGCATCTTCCAAGTATCAGACAACACCGTCTGCGCTGACCGGGCATCATCCGATGGGGATGAATCGACCTGCCTCGCCGACGGGCCGGGGACGCGCCCTTCCGGGGATCACTCCTTGAACGGCGTGTACCGGAGCAGGTTCGCGCCCTCCGCGTCGAGGCACCGCATCGTCCCGTCGTCGTCGAACTCGTAGCGTGAGATCTCCGACAGGGCCGCCAGGTAGCGGCGCTCCTGGTCCATGACACCGGACGGCTCCTGGCACAGCATGCGCGTCCCCACGGGAGGCCCGACGGCCATCATCCCGGCGCCTGCCCGGTATTCGGCACGATACCTGTTGCATCCCGACGACCCCGTCACGGTGCCCTCGTCGTGAAAGACGGCGGTGATCTCCGTATCGGGCTGTACCGAAACCATCGCCTGCCTGCCGTTGTTGTACGAATCGAGCCGCCATGCGCCGGGGACGCGGAAGCCAACACGGTCGAACACGAGCACCGGATCCCCGCCTCCCGACATCACGAGGCGTCCATCGACGACGGCCACAGAGTCGACCACGTTGAGGAGGGCAACGTAGTTCTGTTCGACCTCCATCACCTCGGACGGACACATTCGCATCGTCATCGCAAGCGGTCCCATCGCGATGTGTCCTCCATCGATGAGCGCCCATCCCGTGTAGCGGTTGCACCCAGCAAGGCCGCTCACACGGCCTTCATCGAGCCTGATCGTCACGGTCACGTCGATGGGCACGGTCGTCCGATCGTCCGCGCCTCCGTATTCGAGGAGACGCCACGCCTCGTCGGCTCCGGATCCATGAGCGTCCATGAAGCGGACGGTACCCGCCGCACCGCCCAACGTGGCCGAGCCCACGGATCGGATACGGGAGTGATCGCTGAGCCACGTTCGGGTACACTCACATCTCGCCCAGGAGGCTCGATCTGGACATCGTGTGGCCGGAGCTCGTGCTCATCGCCACTCTCGTGGTCATCAACGCAATCCTCGCGGGGAGCGAGATCGCCCTCATCTCCTTGCGGGAACCGCAACTGGACCGGATGGAGCGAAGGGGAGGCTCCGGTCTCGTGACGGCACAGCTCGCTCGCGACCCGAACCGGTTCCTCGCAACGATCCAGATCGGCATCACGCTCGCTGGATTCCTGGCGTCCGCGGTCGCCGCCGTGAGCCTGGCGGAGCCCATTGTCGGGTGGTTCACGCTGTTCGGGGATGCCGCGGAAACGGTCGCGATCATCGTGGTGACCGTCATTCTCTCCCTCGTCACCCTCGTCCTCGGTGAGCTCGCCCCCAAGCGACTCGCCCTCCAGAGGTCCGAGACCTGGGCACTGGCCGTCGGTCGTCCGCTGCACTGGTTCGCTGTTGCCGCAACCCCACTGGTCTGGTTCCTCAGCGTGTCGACCGACGTGGTCGTCAGGCTGTTCGGCGGGACGCCGGGCGCGCGGCGAGAGGAGGTCGACCTCGAGGAGCTCCGTGAGACCATCGTCGCACACGGCTATCTGCCAGAAGGTCAGCATGAGGTCATCCTCGGCGCGTTCGAGGTCGCCGAGCGGACCGTTCAGGAGGTCATGACCCCTCGTCCCGACGTCTACACACTCGATGCAGCAACGACCGTGGCATCTGCTATCGAACGACTCCTGCAAGCAGGCCATACCCGCGCACCCGTCACCGTGTCGGATCGCGGCCTCGACTCTGCGATCGGCGTCGTGTCGCTCCAGGACCTCGCCGGTGCGGATCCCCAGTCCACGATCAGGAGCCATACGAGAGAAGCCCAGGCGATCCCGGAGTCCCTCAGGGTGTTGGTGGCCCTCCGCCGGCTCCAGGCAGGTCGTCAACCGATGGCATTCATCGTGGACGAATTCGGCGGGATCGAAGGGATCGTGACGGTCGAGGACCTCATCGAGGAGCTCGTCGGGGAGATCTACGACCAGTCGGACCTGATCGTCGCCACGCCACGTGCCTCCGCTGATGGGACCATTCTCGTCCCTGGAAGGTTCCCCGTCCACGACCTCGCCGAGTTCGGCATCACTGTCCCAACCGGCGATTACACCACGGTTGGCGGTCTGGTGCTCGACGCCGCGGGTCGGTTGCCCGATCCGGGGGATGAGTACACGGTGGGGCAGTGGACCGTCAAGGTGATGTCGTTGAGCGGTCGATCGATCACCGACGTGCGCTTCTCCCGGTTGACCGGCTGACCGAGCCCCTTCACAGGCCGCAGCCTCGGTCGATTGGGCGCCGACAGGGCGCCACGACCTGTGGCGTAGGCTCTCCACACACGAGAATCGGCACGGGCATCGAATGGGGTCGAGGACATGAAGGTGTACACAAAGGGCGGCGATGACGGCACCACGGGACTCCTCTTCGGTGGTCGCGTGCGAAAGGACGCCCCCCTTCCCACCGCGTATGGGGCGGTCGACGAGGCCCAGGCGGCTCTCGGGGTGGTCAGGGCGGAGCTTGACGAGGGAGACGAGCTGGCAGGCATGGTCGTATCGATCATGCGTGATCTGTGGGTGCTCATGGCCGAGCTCGCAACCCTTCCCGAGAACCGCGACAAGCTCGACCCCGGGCGAACGATCGTGACGTCCGAGATGGTGGCGAGGCTCGAACACGCCATCGATGATGTCGCTGATCGGTTCGATGCGCCGAGGGAGTTCATCGTGCCCGGTGGGAACAGGGTCGCGGCGCTCCTCGACGTCGCGCGGACGGTCGTGCGCCGCGCCGAACGCGAGTCACTGCCTGCCTTGCACGAAGCCAGCCATGCGGGCGTCTACCTCAACAGGCTCTCGGACCTCCTGTGGACCCTTGCCCGATGGAGCGAAGGGGAGTCCTCGACCGCTGTCCGTGACGTCAGCCCACCTGCGTGAAAGCATCGTTGCGGGCTGAGCAGATCCTCGAGGGTCGCATCACTGCTGGGGGCTCGTGACGTCGGCGAGGGTGGCACCCAGAATCGCGACGAGGGACGAGCCGTCGATGGTGATCGACACGCCGTGTGCGCCGCCGCCGATCGATACGGTGGTTCCGGCGACAGCCGCGTCGGCGACGACCGGCCATTGCGTCACCGCCCCGAACGGTGTGATCGTGCCGCGCTCGTAACCGGTGACGCTGAGGGCCTCGTCTGCGTCCGGCATCGAGAGCCGACGTTCACCGGTGTGCGCTCGGAGTTTCGGCCAGTCGATGACCCGATCGCCGGGTACCAGGACGAAGAGGTAGTCGTCGTCGGCCCGTCGTACGACGAGGGTCTTGATGATGGCGGCAGGATCGACGCCGCGCAGAGCGGCAGCCTCCACCAGGCTCGAGACCCTCCCATGCCGCACGACAGTGTGGTCAACGGCGCCGAGGCGGGGGTCGGCGAGTGCGGGTGTCAGGTCGGTCATTGGCGCCTCATGACGGCATTGTGGCACCGCGCGGGCGTGCCATCGACACCCACGCACGGGTGGAGCCGATGTCGGTGTACTGTCGCACGATGCTCACGAGGATCAACAACCGTGCCTGACGCCCCGCCTGCTGACGCCCTCATCCTCTTCGGGATCACGGGTGACCTCGCTCGCAGGAAGCTCTTCACCGCCCTCTATCGGTTGACGGAGGAGGGACGCCTCGACATTCCGATCATCGGCGTGGCCACGCGATCGTGGGACGATGACCTCCTGAGGTCCGAGGCGAGGCAGGCGATCAGCGACGACGGCGTCACGATCGACGAAGACGTCTACCGGCGGCTCGCGAAGAACCTCCTCTACGTCTCAGGGGACTACCGTGAAGCGTCGACCTTCACCTCCATCGCCCGGCGCGCAGGCGGGGCGACCTGTGCAGTGTCGTATCTCGCGATTCCGCCAGACCTGTTCGACGATGTCGTCGACGGGCTCGCCACTTCTGGGCTCACGGCCTCGGGACGGATCGTCCTCGAGAAGCCATTCGGTCGTGATACGGCATCTGCCGACCACCTCAACGAGGTGCTCCACCGCCACTACGGGGAGGGTCGGGTCTATCGGATCGATCACTTCCTCGGCAAGGAGGCCGTCCAGAACCTGATGATCTTCCGGTTCTCCAACACCATCCTCGAGCCCGTCTGGAACAGGCACTTCATCCGTGGAGTGCAGATCACGATGGCGGAGGAGTTCGACGTGGAGGGGCGTGGTCGGTTCTATGACGCGGTCGGTACGGTGCGCGATGTCATCCAGAACCACCTCCTCCAAGTCGTCTCACTGCTCGCAATGGAGCCTCCCGTGTCGGAGGACCCGGATGCGCTCAGGGACGAGAGGGTCAAGGTGCTTCGGGCAATCGATCGAATCGGCGGTGACTGCGCCGTCTTCGGCCAGTACGAGGGCTATCGCGGCGAGGACGGGGTCGATCCCGGATCCACGACCGAGACATACGCCGCGCTGAGGCTCGAGATCGACTCGTGGCGTTGGGCTGGCGTGCCCTGGATCATCAGGGCGGGAAAGGGCCTCGCGACGACCGTCACCGAAGCCGTCGTCGAGTTCGCCGCACCACCGCGCCCGTTGTTCGCCGACGCGGACTGCGCACCCGGTCCGAATCGACTCACCTTCAGAACGAAGCCGGAGGAGGACATCTCACTCTCGCTCCAAGCGAAGGTGCCTGGCCCGTCCATGGTGAGCGGACCAGTCGATCTGCACCTCCAGCACGATCGGGCGAAAGGAGCCGATGCGTACGTCCGATTGCTCGGAGCGGCGCTGCGAGGCGACCCAGCGTTGTTCGCACGGCAGGACGGCGTCATGGAGGCGTGGCGGATCGTCGACCCGCTCCTCGACGGCTCGATCCCAGCCCATCCGTATCGTCGGGGCTCGTGGGGTCCGGAAGCGGCTGACGAACTGGTCGGCGACTCATGGTCATGGGCCACTCCGTGAACGACCACGACGGCTGACAGGGGTCACACCAAGACGGTGGTGCATCTTTCGAGCGATGCTTATAGTGCGCGTCGCGGGACACCCTTGGGGACGTTCCACGAGTAGGTGACAGCATCGATCCGCCGTGCACGAGTGGGAGTTCGAGCGTCGTGGCAACCCGAGAACCGAGGTCGATGGCCTTCTTGTTCGCTGATCTCGAAGGCTCGACCGGCCTGGTCAGATCCCTCGGACCCGTGTATCGCGACCTGCTCCACCGGTACCACACGATCGTGCTCGCTGCCACGTCCGCGAGCGAAGGCGATGTCGAGGCGACGGAGGGTGATGGGATCTTCTGCGTGTTCCCCACACCGGTGGACGCCGTCGACGCCGCCGTGACCATCCAGACCGAAATGGCAGGTGAACCATGGCCGAACGGCCTCACGGTCCGGTGCCGCATCGGCATCCACGTCGGTGAGGCCACTTCGACGTCGGAAGGACTCGTTGGTATCGACGTGCATCGAGGGGCTCGCATCGGCGCCTCTGCCCAGGGAGGTCAGATCCTGTTGTCCGCCCCGGCAGCGCATCTCGTTGCGCACCATGCTGCCGGGCAGGGATGGTCGATCGTGGACGTCGGCTCCTTCATGCTCGACGGAATGGGGGACTCCGAGCGCATTGCCAGGCTCGACACACCCGGCCTGCCCGTTGTCGTGGACCTTCCACGGGCGCGGCGGCGTTTCGCATCGTCCCTCCCGCCGATGGCCCATCCCATCGTCGGGCGGTCCGCTGACATCCTCGGTGCCGCGGCGCTCCTCTCCCGACCTGGAGTCCGCATGGTGACCATCACAGGTCCCGGCGGCACAGGCAAGACACGGCTCGCCATCGAGCTCGCTGGGATGATGGAGCAGGACTTCGCCGACGGTGTCATATTCGTCGACGTCTCGTCCATTCGGACCCGAGATCGCTTCTTGCCGGCGGTCGGCCGTCAGTTCGGGATTCGCGAGTCCGCGGAACGATCCATTCCACAGGCCTTCGCCTCGGTCGTTGCCGATGCGCGGATGCTCGTCATCATCGACAACATGGAGCAGGTCGTCGATGCTGCGCCCGATATCGCGGAGTTGCTCGAGCTCATGCCGAACGTACGCTTCCTCGTCACGAGCCGCTCACCTCTTCGTATCCGCTGGGAGTACGAGTATCCCCTCGAACCACTCGCCGTGCCCCCGGAGGACGCGTCGGCGTCGGTGATCGCAGGGAGCGACGCGGTGGAGCTGTTCGTCGCTCGTGCAAGGGCGGTTCGACCTGACTTTGCTCTCGATGTCGAGGGTGCGGCTGCGGTTGCGGAGGTCACCCGGCGTCTCGACGGGTTGCCCCTTGCTTTGGAGCTTGCCGCGGCGAGGCTCCGATTCCTATCCGTGTCGTCGCTCCTCGAGCACCTCGATTCACGACTCCGCCTACTCGAACGGGGACCGGCCGACGCGCCGGAGCGACATCGCACGCTTCGCTCGGCGATCGAGTGGAGCCACGACCTCCTCGACGATCGCGAGAAGGCGCTTTTCCGGCGTCTCGGCGTGTTCTCAGGCGGCTGGACGATCGAAGCAGCGACTGCCGTGTGCGTGGACGCTCTCATCGATGCCGATGACATGCTCTTTCTGCTCGAGGAGCTCGTGGCGAAGTCGCTCGTTGTCTTCGGTATCGACGAAGGGGGACAGACGCGGTATCGCATGCTCGAGACGCTGCGGGAGTTCTCGCTCGAGCAGCTCCGGTCGAGCGCGGAGGAGCAGGCAATCCGCGAGAGCCATCTCCGCTGGTGTGTCGTGATGGCATCGGCGATGGCGAACGTGCTCGCCACCCCCCAGCTGGGTGATCTGCTCGATGCCCTCGAGCGTGAGCGTTTCAACATGCGAGAAGGGCTCGGCTGGTCCCTCGCAACAGGCGAGGCTCTGGAGGACGCGCTCCGACTGGTGGGCCAGGTCCCCCTGTTCTGGGACATACGCGGGTATGTGACAGAAGGTGTGTCGTGGACATCCCGGCTATTGGACCGCGCTTCGTCCCTCGAAGGGTCGACGGGGCGTGCACTCGCCCTCGACACCCTCGGCTGGCTTGCCATGCTCGCCGGCGACCCCGTGACCTCCGAGGCGAGCTTCGTGGCAGCACGCGCGATCTGGCGGTCCCTCGATGACGGTGGTGGTCTCGCGTGGTCGCTCGCGATGCACGGGATGACGACGTACAACCTCGAGGACCTCGATGGAGCGACAGCCCTGTTCGAGGAGGCAACCGCACTCGGTCGGTCGCTCGGTCTCCATTGGCTCTCCGAAGGCTGGTGTGTCTACGGACTGGCCCACGTCGCGCTCTCGCGCGGGGACTTCCTCGGTGCCCAGGGCCTGCTCGAGGCAACGCTCGAGTACTCCCGTACCAACGGTCTCACCTGGGGTGTCGGTCACTCGCAACTGAGCCTCGGCGTGCTTGCGTTCATGACGGGTGACCTCGATCAGGCAGCTGAACGGCTCACCGAGAGCCTCCTCGTCCGACGGGACCTCAAGGATGCCAGGGGCATCGGGGACTGCCTCGGCATGTTCGCGTTGATCGCCTCCGTCAACGGGGACCATGTCCATGCGGCGCGGCTTCTCGGCGCCGCCAGGGTGACGCAGGAGGCATCGGGCCATCGCGTCACCCCGTGGCAAGTACCGCTGCTCCAACAGGCTGAGGAGACCGCACGGCGCTCCCTCGGATCCGACTACGAGCTGCGGTTCAACGAGGGTCGTGACCTGGGGCCGAGTGAAGCCATTGCGCTGGCCGTGGGACGTGTCGTGCCGGTAACCGCAGTATCGGTCGACACACACGTCGCGTAGCGTTCCCGGCCGTTCCCGGACTCACGCCCAGGACGCCCCTCTGCCGACCAGTTCCTCCTCGGGAGCGGCATCGGCGAGGAAGCTGCGCACGATCGTTGCGAGCTTGTCGGTTTCGATGAGGAACGCGTCGTGGCCGTGAGGGCTGTCGAGCACAGCGAACCGGGAGTTCGGTAGGGCCGCGGCGAGCTGACGCACCTCGGCGACCGGATACAGGACATCGGAACTGATCCCGACGACGAGTGTGCGTGACGTGAGCCTTCCGAGGATCGCCTCCGCCGGACCGCGTCCGCGACCCAGGTCGTGGCTGTCCATCGCGTCGATGAGGGTCAGGTACGTGTTCGCATCGAAACGCTCGACGAGCTTGGCTCCCTGATGCCTCAGGTACGACTGCACCTCGAACGTGCCGTCCGTCTCGCGTCGGCCGAAGCGTCCCGCGAACTCTGACGGACTCCGGTAGCTCGCCATTGCGATCATTCGGGCTGTCGTGAGCCCATCGACAGGCGGCTCCGTCGGCTCGTAGCATCCTGCGAGAAACCGTCGGTCCGTCGTGATCGCGTGTCGCTGGGCGTCCGAGAGGCCGATAGCCCATGCAGATTGCTCGGCGCCGACAGCGATCGGGACAGCGTTCGAAACGAACTCGGGAAACATCGCCATCCATTCGAGCACCTGCATGCCGCCCATCGACCCTCCCACGACCAGATCGAGATGGTCGACACCCATGCGCTCGAGTACCGCGTGCTGGAGGCGAACCATGTCCCTGATCGTGACCGGCGGAAAGTCCGGGCCATACGGAACTCCCCGTGCTGGGTCGATGGTCGTCGGTCCCGTCGTGCCGCTGCATCCCCCGAGGACGTTCATCGAGACGATGAACGAGTTCGCAGGATCGAGAACCCCTGTTGGTCCGAAGAGTCCGCCCCACCACTGATCGGCGTCCGCGTTCCCTGTCAGCGCATGGCACACGAGGCTGGCGTGCCGCCGATGTCGTCCCCACGAACGCACCTCGACACGCACGTCGGACAGTGTTCCCCCTCTCTCGAGGGGGAACACTGTCCCCACCGTGACGATGTGCTTCACGAAGCGATGGCCTTCAGGCCGCGCAGAGCGGACAGGGCCTGATCGAAGTCCTCCTTGATGTCGTCGATGTGCTCGATCCCCACGGAGACCCGAATCAGGTCCTCGGAGACCCCGGCGGCCTCCTGCTCGGCACGATCGAGTTGCTGGTGCGTCGTCGAGGCAGGGTGGATGACCAGGGTCTTCGCATCTCCGACGTTTGCGAGGTGGCTCGCCAGAACCACATTGTCGATGAATGCTGCGGCAGCGTCGTGGCCACCCTCGACCCCGAACGACAGCACAGCACCGAATCCGTTCCTGAGGACGCGCTTTGCGATCTCGTGATACGCGTGGTCCTCGAGACCCGGGTAGTTCACCCATGCGACGTCGGGACGCTCCTGGAGCCACCGTGCGAGTTCCAGGGCGTTGTCCACATGGCGTTGAACCCGCAGCGAGAGCGTTTCGACACCCTGGAGCAGGAGGAACGCGTTGAACGGTGACAAGGAAGCCCCGAGATCGCGCAATCCTTCCACACGTGCACGGATGGCGAATGCGATGTTCCCGAATGGGCCGTCAGGGCCGAACGTATCCGCGAAGACGAGCCCGTGGTACCCCGGCGCAGGCTCCGTGAAGGATGGGAACCTGCCGTTTCGCCAATCGAAGTTGCCGGAGTCGACGATGATGCCTCCGATCGACGTCCCGTGGCCGCCGATCCACTTGGTCGCTGATGCGACCACGATGTCCGCTCCGTGGTCGATCGGTCGTGCGAGGTAGCCTGCTGCCCCGAACGTGTTGTCGACGACGAGGGGGACGCCGTGGGCGTGGGCGGTCTCCGCGAACGCCGTCAGATCGGGTACGTTGAACTGGGGGTTGCCGATCGTCTCGAGGTACACCGCCTTCGTCCGATCGTCGATCCTGGCGGCGAAGTCCGCCGGATCGTCGCTCGACACGAACCTGACCTCGATGCCGAGTCGCTCGAGGGCGACCTTGAACTGGTTGTATGTGCCTCCATACAGGTATGACGTGGACACGATGTTGTCACCGGCCCTCGCCAACGTCGTGATCGTGATCAACTGCGCCGCCTGGCCGCTTGCCGTCGCAACGGCAGCGACACCTCCTTCGAGGGCGGCGATCCGCTGCTCGAAGACGTCCGTGGTCGGATTCATGATCCTCGTGTAGATGTTGCCGAACTCCTCGAGGGCGAACAGCCTCGCTCCATGGGCTGCGTCGTCGAACGTGTACGACGTCGTCTGGTAGATCGGTACGGCCCTTGCGTTGGTGCCTGGGGCGGGTTCCTGTCCTGCGTGGATCTGCAGGGTCTCGAATCTGTGCTTGTTGGTCATGGTTCCTCCCGTGTAGGGCCGGAGGCTGACCCGGTCCGGGAGGTCCAGACATCAGAAAGGACCTGCCCGGTTGCCGGTGCAGGTCCTCCGAAGGTGGTGGGTGTCGTCGCTACGCGAGGGCTCTGCACGGCTTGGTCATCGCCATGCAACACATCTCGCGGGTGAGAGCAACGTTCATGTGGCGGGTGAATGTAGCACGGGGTCGGACACTGTCAAACTCGAGTTGGTCAAGGGTGCGTCGAGCGCCCCTGCGTACCTACTCGCCCTCGACGACGACCGTGTCTGCGACGAAGTGCCAACGCTCGCGCGACGATCGACCTTCGTCGACGTCCACCATGGCCAGTAGGGCCATGCCGACGAGGAAGAATGCGGCAACCGACAGGATCGCGATGCGGCTGTCGCCCGTCGACCAGCTCACGATGCCGAATATGAGTGGGCCGACTCCGGAGAGCTTCGAGAAGACCGAGAAGAACCCGAAGAACTCGGCTGAGGCTTCCTCGGGGATCATGGTGCCGTAGAGCGACCGCGACAGCGCCTGGACGCCGCCGAGCACGAACCCCACAACCGACGCCAGCGCGAGGAACGCGCTCGGTGTCTCCTCGGGGAGGAAGTACGCGGCCACCGCCAACCCTGTCCAGATCACGAGTGACACCATGATCGACGGCTTGGCCCCGATGCGACCAGCGAGTGCTCCGAAGAGGTAGGCGCCGAAGAATGCGATGAACTGGACCAGGAGGAACGCAAGGCCGATGGTGAGGATCTCGAGCCCGAGGGTGTCCTCTGCGTATGGGCCGGACACCGCGATCACCGTTCCGACACCGGAGTTGTAGAGGACGAAGGCGATCACGAAGATCAGCAGGTTTCGAAAGCCACCGAGGCGCTTCGCGGTCGCCGACGTCCGTGCGAACCCGATGCCGACGAATTGTCGCATGGTCCGCCTGTCAGCACCGGGACCGTCTGCTGGAAGCCTTGCGAGAGAGAAGAGCGTGAACCCCACCCACCAGACCCCTGACCCGAAGATCGCGATCCGGGCGGCTAGAGCTTCGCTCAGCAGCGCGTCGTCCCCGTCCCCCGAGAGGGAGATCAGGATCAGGGCGACGAGGAGGTAGAGCCCGCCACCGAGGTACCCGAGGGCGAACCCTTTCGACGACACCTTGTCGATCGTGTCGTCGCTCGCGATCTCCGGGAGGTAGGCGTCGTAGAAGACGTTCGCGGCGACGAAGCCGAACTGGCTGATGACGACCACGAGCAGGAACAAAGGAACCTGGCCATCCGGCACGAACGGGATCATGAGGGCGAACAAGGCACCGACGAATGCCCAGAGCCTGAGGAACCGTTTCTTCGCATCGGCGTAGTCGGCAACGGCGCCCAGCACCGGCATGGCGAGGAGCAGGATGATCGATCCGATGCCGACGAGGATCGAGAAGAGGGCATCGCCGGACATGCCCCAGTACTCGTCGCCCTTCATGATGGTGCCCGTGAAGAACGCCCCGACGACGGCGCCGAAGATGGTGATGTAGGCGGAGTTCGCCCAGTCGTACATCGCCCATCCGAAGATCGTGCGCTTGTCGTTCCTCGGTGTGGCAGCCATTGGTGTCCTCACGATCCCACGACGCAGTGATGCGACGCTAGCACCCGCGCGGCGCTC
>CAZYGP010000011.1:0-21404 GCA_964647265.1 uncultured Acidimicrobiaceae bacterium
ACGGCGACGGCGACGTGATGGATGTTGTAGGCGAGCACTCCCGCAAGGCTACCTATGCGGTGCGTGCGTGGGGAGCAGGCTGTGCATGGGACGGATCCGGCACCCGTGCCAGCTTCACGGTGAATCGGAACTTCGCCCCGACGGGGAACCGGTCCTCGTACCAGAGGTCGCCCCCCATGGCCCTGGCGAGCGTCCGTGCGATGGGCAGTCCGAGCCCCACCCCCTGCTGGATCCGCGCGTCGCCGGTGGACAGCTGTTCGAAGTGCTGGAAGATCCGCTCGCGGTCATCAGGCTCGACGCCCCGACCGTTGTCCGAGACTGACACGGTGTACAGCCCGGGACCCGACAACTCTCCCTCGACCAGGACCTGGTCCCCCCCGTACTTGAGGGCATTCTCGAGGAGGTTGCGCAGGATCTGCCGGAGCCGGGTGGCATCCGCGTAGACCTCGACGCCTGCAGGGATCGCCACGGAGTAGTCGGTGTCGCCCAGGACCACGTTCGCCACTGCGTGGACCTCCACCGCCAGGTCGAGGTCCTCGGGGCTGAGGCGCAGCTGGCCTGCCTCGAGGCGCGGTATGACGAGGATGTCCTCGACGAGGTTCGCCAGGTGCTCGGTTTCGTGACCCATGATTGCGAGGAACTCGTCGACCTCACGGCTCGGAAGTGTCGTCCATGTCTCGGTCAGCGTGTCCGTGAATCCGGCGATGCCTGTCAGCGGGGTTCGGAGCTCGTGGCTCACCATCGAGACGAACTCGTTCTTCAGCTGGAGCGCACGCCGCTCCTGGGCAAGGGCCTCCTCCTGGCGGTCCTGGGCCTTGAGGATCACCTGGACCGCCAGCACCAGCGTCGAGGCTGTTGCCGCGAAGAACACCGACACGATCGTGAGGTCGAAGAGGGTGTTGGCGGGTTCGTGCCTGGCCACCGCGACCAGGGGTGCGTCCATTCCATGGAGTACGGAGATCCCCACCGAGAGGACCACGGAGTATGTGACGAGGGCCGCCGCCTTCATGACCGGAAGGAGAAGGGTCGCCGTGACGAGGAGCGTCATGATGGCCACGGCGTGGATACCGGTATTCGGGCCGTAGAGCGCAAGGGCGATCCCGATTGCGGTCGCATCGATGACGATACCGACGCCAGCTCCTGCGGTACTCGATCGGCCCCTACGGATCGCGTCGACGAGCACCGCCGCAGCGGGGACGGTGAGGAGCAGGAGACCTGCCCGCTCGTTCTCCACGATGGTCCATGCGGTCAGAACAACGATGAACACGGACGCGCCACAAGCACGAATCAGATTCAACGGGCTCCGCAGATCGGCGTAGTCGATCGGCGCCCGATTGGGGATCGAGGGCATTGCGTGTTGCTCCTTACCCGGTGTGTATCGGACGGGCACGCAATCCGGTTGAAGGCTTCCCTGTCGACATCAGCGTTCGCGTGCGGCGTCGAGCTCGTCGACCGCGCGGTCGGGGATCCGCAGGTCGCCGTTGCCCGTTCGGATCCGATACGTCCTCGTGTCGATGCCGTGGTAGTCGGATCCCCCGGTCGCCGCCATCCCCAGGCTGTGGGCGAGCGTTGCGAGGTGATCCCTGAGGTCGTGGTGGTGCATCGAATGATACGCCTCGATGCCCCCGAGGCCGGCCTCCGCGAGCTCGCGGAAGAGTCGCGCGTAGCCGTCTGCGTCCATCGCGATCGTCGCGGGGTGGGCGACGACCGTGACGGCGCCCTGTTCCCTGGCGAGGTGGATGGCCTCGACGGCGGTCAGCCTGGCGCGCTCGACGTATGCAGGCCCTCCATCGTGGAGCAGGTGCTCGAATACCTCGTTCCGACTGACGAAGTATCCCGCCTCGATGAGGGCATCTGCGATGTGCGGCCTTCCGACCGAGGGCCCACCTGACTTCGCGAGGACGTCGGTCAGGTCGATCTCGTATCCGAGCTCGTTCAATCGCGACACGATCGTCCGGTTGCGTTCGCCCCTGCCGCGCAGCAGGCCGTCGAGCCTGTCGTTCAGCGGTCCCTGACCGGGCTCAGTGAAGTAGGCGAGCATGTGGAGCTTCGCGCCGCCATGGTCCACCGAGAGTTCGATGCCGGGGATGAGGCGGATGCCGAGTTCGCCTGCGCGCCCTGCGGCCTCCGCGATACCGGCGAGGGTGTCGTGATCGGTGAGGGCAGCCGTCGTCACACCCTCGGCGGCAGCGAGTTCCATGAGGGCCGAAGGGCTATCCGCCCCATCCGAAGCGGTGGAGTGGAGGTGGAGGTCGACGGGCATCGTCAACCGGTGAGGAAGTAGAGAATCACGATCGAAGCGCCGAAGATCGCCGCATAGATCGCATACCTCTTGATGAGTGAGATACGGCGGCGCTTCTTCGCTGCCTTCTCCTCCTCGACCTTCTTCGCCTCACGGTTGTGCCGCTGGCGGTCACGTTTGTCCGTTGCCATGTGGTCAGGTTACCGGGACACGTCGACGGACTCGATGAAGATGGTTTCGAGCGGTGTCGAGGGTGAAGGATCGGCGCTGGCGGGTCCTCGTCCGAGCGGCACCGCCTCGATTGCGTCGAGTGTCTCGAAACCGGACGTGACCTCACCGAAGATCGAGTACTGGGGTGGCAGCCAGCTCGCCTCACCGAAGAGGATGAAGAACTGGCTCCCTGCAGTGTCCGGTCCTGCGTTCGCCATGGCAACGGTGCCCCTCGTGTAGGTCGTGCCGTCGGCGGGGAGCTCATCGGGGAGGCGGTATCCGGGGCCACCGAGTCCCGTCGCGGTCGGATCCCCCGCCTGGATCATGAAGCCGGGAATCACCCGATGGCTGACCGTACCGTCGAAGTAGCCCTCCGTTGCGAGGAAGACGAACGAGTTCACGGTCGAGGGTGCGACGGATGGATCGAGCGTGATCTCGATCGGTCCGCAGGACGTGTTGAGCGTGACGAGTGTGGACCCGCCGATACCCATTGCCTCCGGGGCATCGAACTGCATCTCGACTACCGGCTCTGGCTGGTCGGCACCACATGCCGTCGGTTGACGGAGGAAGCCCGCGTAGTCCGTCGGGACGGCGTTCAGGGGTACCGTGGTGGGAACCGTGTCGGGCACCGTGGTGGAGGCGTCAGGGGTCGTGGTGGCCGGCGCGGTCGATGACGAGCACGCCCCAAGGGCCATGGCGGCGGCGAGGATCGATGCGGTGAAGCGGATCGGACGCATCGGGCGATGGTATGGGATGTCATCGCCTACACCTACAATCCGGGGATGCCGTTGGTCGTCCAGAAATACGGTGGAACGTCCGTCGCCGATGCCGACCGCATCCGCAGCGTCGCCTCCCGAATCGTCGAGACGTACAAGGCCGGGAACCAGGTCGTGGCCGTCGTATCGGCGATGGGCAACGGAACGGACGAACTGCTCGCCCTCGCGTCCGAGGTTTCGGACAATGCCCACCCCAGGGAGCTCGACATGCTGCTCACCGCGGGGGAGCGGATCACGATGTCCCTCGTCGCGATGGCGATCGAGGACTTCGGTGTTGCGGCGATGAGCCTGACGGGATCCCAGGCCGGAATCCTCACGACCGGTCGTCACGGTCATGCCGAGATCGTCGAGATCAGGGCGATGCGGGTCAAGGAAGGCATCGAAGGCGGATCGGTCGTCATCGTGGCTGGCTTCCAGGGCGTGGATCCGGACACGAAGAACGTCACGACCCTCGGACGCGGTGGGTCCGATGCAACGGCCGTCGCTCTCGCTGCGGCACTCTCAGCCGACCTGTGCGAGATCTACACCGACGTCGACGGGGTGTTCACGGCGGATCCCCGTCGGGTCCCGAATGCCACCAAACTGTCCGAGGTCACCTTCGAGGAGATGCTCGAGCTCGCGTCCGCAGGTGCGGCGGTGCTGATGCCTCGCTCGGTCGAGTTCGGACGACGGTTCAACATTCCCATCCACGTGCGTTCGTCGTTCCACGACGGTCCGGGGACCTGGGTCAAGGAGGAGACGATGGAACAGGCAGTGGTCCGAGGGATCGCCCACGATGCGTCCGAATCGAAGGTGACCGTGTACGGCGTTCCCGACACTCCCGGGGTCGCCGCGTCGCTGTTCGAGCCGCTCGCGGCAGCGGGCGTCAACGTCGACATGATCGTCCAGAACGTGTCCCATCAGGGTGTCACCGACATCTCGTTCACCGTTCCCACGGCGTCTGTGGATCTTGCAAGGGCCGAGGCCGAAGCGGTCGCGGAGGACGTGTCTGCGGGAGGTGTGACGATCGACAGGTCGATTGCGAAGGTGTCGGTCGTCGGCATCGGAATGAAGACCGAGTCGGGGATCGCGGCTCGTATGTTCAGGATCCTCTCCGATGAGGGGGTCAACATCCAGATGATCTCGACGTCGCCGATTCGCATCTCGTGCGTCGTCGATGGAGCGGACATCGACAGGGCGATCCGCGCCCTGCACTCGGGTCTCGGGCTCGACGAGGATCCGTCGGTGTGAGGACGTTCGCAAGCCCCTCGGTGGCCGTCGTGGGAGCGACGGGCGCCGTCGGTACGACGATGGTGTCGATCCTCGCAGAGCGCCGGTACCCGTTGTCGAACCTTCGGCTGTTCGCGTCGGAGCGGTCCGCGGGCCGCGTGATCGCAACGAAGTGGGGTGACGTGACGATCGAGGACCTCGCGTCCTCGGACCCTTCGGGCATCGATGTCGCCCTGTTCTCTGCCGGAGGGTCGCGCTCGCTCACGTACGCTCCCGCGTTCGCATCCGCAGGGGCGACGGTGATCGACAACTCCTCTGCCTTCCGGATGGACGACGACGTCCCCCTCGTCGTCGCCAACGTCAACGACCACGCGATCGCGTCGCATCGTGGCATCGTCGCGAACCCGAACTGCACCACGATGGCGGTGATGATGGCCGCTGGTCCGCTCCACGCCGCTGCCGGCCTCGCAACCATGATCGCCACCTCGTACCAGAGCGTCTCGGGTTCCGGGCACACCGGCATGACGCAGCTCGCGAAGGAGATCGACCACTTCAACGCCGACAGGGACGCCCTGGCCACCGGCACCTGGAGCGATCCCGGCGGTGATCTGTATTCCCGGCCCATCGGGTACAACGTGCTGCCGATGGCTGGGTCGTTCACGGAGGCCGGATACACGGACGAGGAATGGAAGCTCGTGAACGAGACGCGCAAGATCCTCGAGCGGCCGGACATCGCGGTCGAACCTACGTGTGTGCGCGTCCCCGTGATGGTGGGGCACGGGATCGCAGCCACGATGTGGTTCGACAGGTCCATTCGCCTCGATGAGGCTGTCGGCATCCTCGATCAGGCCACGGGAGTGGATCTCTGGGATGACTCACGCGTCCCGACGCCGCTCGACTCGGCAGGCATCGATGACGTCCTCGTGGGTCGCCTCCGCGAGACGGTGGGCCGACCCGGGGGAGTCAGCCTGTTCGCGATCGGTGACAACCTTCGCAAAGGCGCTGCGCTCAACGCCGTGGAGTTGGCCGAGTTGCTGCTCTCGTGATCGCGGCGGCCGGCAGGGCCGTCAGCCGTAACCCCTGGTCTCCTTGAAGAACCTGATCGCGTCGTGGTGGTCGACGATCGGAAGGTTGTATCCGGCGGCCGCCCTCGTGAGGGGCCCTGGGTCGTGGATCTCCGCCGTATCGACGCCAGAGAGCTCGGGTACCCACCGGCGGATGTAGTCCCCCTCGGGGTCGTTACGCTCCGACTGGAGCGTGGGGTTGAAGATCCTCGTCGGGTTGGTGTCGGTCCCCGTGCCAGCCACCCACTGCCATCCGAGCTGGTTGTTCGCGACATCACCATCGGTGAGCCAGTCCATGAAGTGGCGCGCCCCGATGCGCCAGTCGATCATCAGGTCCTTCGTGAGGAAGCTCGCGACCACCATCCGCGTCCGGTTGTGCATCCATCCCGTGGCGATGAGCTGACGCATCCCCGCATCGACGAGCGGGAACCCCGTCTCGCCGCGCTTCCACGCTCCGAGGGCGTCCTCGTCCGTGTTCCACACGGTTCCCCCTTCCCGGTAGTCGTCCCACGAAGCGCGTGGCCGATGCATGAGCACCTGGGCGTTGAAATCCCGCCACGCGATCTGGCGGACATACGCCTCTGCACCGGCCTCGCCCGCGCGGACTGCCACCTCGAGGGCGGAGAGCGTTCCGAAGTGCAAGGCGGACGAGAGCCTGGAGGTCCCGTCGAGGGCCACGGAGTTTCGGGTTTCCTTGTACCGTCGTGCCCTGGGGATCCACCGATCCATGTCGTACCGGGCCGAGGACTCGCCGCCGTGCTGGCGCTGCGCGGAGGTCCCGTGTTCGACGACCTCGGGGAGCGGATCCGATGCAACGTTGTGGGGGAGGAGCTTCGAGGGTGTCGATAGGAGGGGCCGCCATTCCTCGAGTGCCCACCTGCGGAAGTACGGCGTGAACACCTGATAGTGCGACGACGAGGCCGGCGCGACCGAACCGGGGCGAATGACTGTGACGGAGTCGTGGATGCGCACAGGGACAGGACTCGCATCCCCGAGATCGGACAACCGCTGCTGCGCGTATGCCGAGACATCGCGTGCCACGTGGATCTCGGTGGCCTGCGCCTCGAGCGCGACGGCGACGACCGTTTCGACCCAGTCCCCCGTTCGGTGGACGAGCGACGAGCCACCCGATCGAAGGTTCGTGTCGAGGTCATGAAGGCATTCGGCGAGGTACGCCTGGCGGTTCGCTGACCGGTGGCGACCGATCGCATCGGGATCCGAGACGAACAGCGGCACCACCTCGGGTCCCGCTGCGACGAGTGTGGGGTTGTCGTGGAGCCTGAGGTCCCTGGTGAACACGGCGAGGGTACGCATACGTTGTGTTCGTTGCTGTCGGGCACCGGGGATGGCCGATCCGCGGTGTCGGTCGGTCCGACGAGGTAGCTTGGCACCGAGGAGGTGCCCATGGATCAGGAACCGAGGATCATCGTGTCGACCGATAGGGGTGTCGCGACCGTCAGGCTGAACGATCCGGGCTCGATGAACGCGCTTTCGGCAACGATGGCAGCCGAGTTGGACACCGTCATCACCGAGCTGTCCGCGGACGATCGCGTCCGGTGCCTCGTGATCACAGGCACGGGCCGCGGATTCTGCGCCGGTGGTGACGTGCAGTCGTTCTACGACAACAGGGATGACCCCGACGCCGTCATGCGGGCCATCCTCGATGGGCTCCACGGCGCTGTCGAGCGCCTGCTCGATGCGCCGTTCCCCACGATCGCCGCCATCAACGGTGTCGTTGCCGGCGCGGGCATGGGCGTCGCGATGGCAACCGACCTCGCCGTTGCCATCGACACTGCGGTCTTCACGATGGCGTACACCGGAATCGGCGTGTCACCGGACGGTTCGAGCACGTACTTCCTCCCGCGCCTCGTCGGAACCCGCAGGGCGATGGAGATGATCCTGACGAACAATCGCGTCACGGCATCCCAGGCGCTCGAACTGGGGCTCGTCAACCGCGTGGTGCCCCAGGAGGCGTTCGACGACGAGGTCGGAACCCTCGCCGCGAGCCTCGCTTCGGGACCGACGCTCGCCTACGTGAGGGCAAGGAGGCTCATCAGGTCGTCCCTCGCCAGCGACCCCGTGACTCAGATGGACGCAGAGGCGGAGAGCATCATGGCCGCCGCAACGACGGCGGACTTTCGCGAGGGCGTGTCCGCGTTCATCGAGAAACGCGCCCCTGTGTTCGAGGGTCGGTGAGCGAGGCCTGCGTCACAAGGGCCAGATCAGCGGGATCAGCGCAACCGACGTGATGACGAACAGCAACTGGAGCGGCCCGCCCACCCTGATGTAGTGGCGAAAGGTGTACCCGCCGGGTGCCATCACCATGATGTTGGGAGCGGTCCCGATCGGCGTGAGGAATGCGGAGGAAGCCCCGACGGCGAGCGCCATCATCATCGGGCGCGGGCTGACACCGAGCCCCATTGCCGCGCTTAGGGCGATCGGTGCCATGAGGACGGCCGAAGCCGTGTTGCTGATGACCTGTGAGAACGCCGTCGTGACGAGGAAGATGCCGGCCAGGAGAGGTACGGGACCGATGGCTCCGAGCGTCGAGACGAGGGCATCCGCGATCTGCGTAGCTCCTCCCGTAGTCTCGAGGGCGACCGCCATCGGGATCATCGCACCGATGAGGATCACGGTCGACCACGACACCGCACGGTATGCCTGCGTCTTGGTGAGGCATCCCGTTGCCAGCATGGCACCAGCTGCGAGCATCGATGCAACAGAGACCGGCACCGTCCCCAGGACCATCAGGACGACCATCGCGCCGAGGATGCCGACGGACAGCCATGACTTCCTCGTCAGGCTCGTCACTTGTATGGCGATCTCGTCGGGCTGTCCCACCACGACGAAGTTCCGCCGTTCCTCGGCCATTCGCGCGATGTCCGTCCACTTCCCGCGGACCAGCAGGGCGTCACCGAACTGCAGCGTGTCGGTGACCGACAGCTGGCGGTCACCGCGCCGAATGCCCAGCACCAGGACGCCGAACGAGCGGCCGATCACACCCTCTTGGATCGTTCGCCCGATGTACGACGACCGAGGGGTGAGGATCACCTCGGCGAGCCCGAGTTCCTGTGAGATGAGTTCCGACAGGGTGGCCGGAGCGTCGAGGATCGGAAGGACGCCGAGCATCATCTCGATCTCGAGGCGTCTCACCTGTTCGGGTGTTCCCGACACGATGAGGATGTCGTTGCGCTCGATGATGCGATCGGGATCGGGAAGGGCGGACGGGTCCGTCGCGAACGCATCGAGCCTGTGTCGGACCACAGCGGCTGCGCTCTCCTCGGAGGGGTCGATCTCGTGGGTACGGATCTGGAGGACCGTCACGCCGAACCGCTTGCGGATGTCGGTCGAGCGCAGGCTCTCCCCTCGCAGGGCCGAGGCCTTGCGCACACGCATGCGGTAGAGCTCCCCATTGAGGGAGTAGACCGCTGCGAGCTCGTCCACCTCCTTGTCGAGGACGGCGGGCGCGGTTCCCGTCGCCGCAGTGGGAAGGAGCCTGCGTCCCAACGTGACCATGTACACCACAGCCACGGCGACGAGCGGCACGCCGATGAGGGAGAACTCGAAGAACCCGAACTCCTCGAATCCGGCGGCCCGAAGGGCGTCCGATGCCACGATGTTCGGAGGCGTCCCCGTGAGCGTGAGCAGACCTCCGGCGTTCGCCGCGAACGCGACCGGCATGAGGTACGCCGCAGGCGTCGAGCGAACACCCCATGCTGCGACGACGACTGCCGGCATCAGCGTTGCGACCGTGCCCGAGTTGGAGATGAATCCCGATAGGACAGCCGTTGCCACCATGGCGAGCACGAGGAGGCGGGTCCTGCTGCCATGCGCGCTCCCGATCAGCTTGTCACCGAAGAGGGCCGTCACGCCCGTTCGACTCAGGCCCTCACCGACGATGAACAGTGAGGCGATCATGATCACCGTCGGATTCGCAAAGCCCGAGAAGGCCTGCTCGAGGGTCACGATGTTCGTGAGGTAGAGGGCCAGCAGGGATCCCATGGCGACCAGGTCGGGCTGGAACTTGCCCCAGACGAACAGGGCCATCGTCAGACCGAGGATGATGAACGTGATGGTCATGTCGCTCACGCTTGACCCCCGTGGAAGCAGCAGTGACCATTCTCGCCGGTTGCTGGGCCTGTGACGCATCCTGGAAACGACGGAGCCCCTCCACAGGGGAGGGGCTCTCGTCGGGACGGTCGGATTTGAACCGACGACCTCATCGTCCCGAACGATGCGCGCTGCCAAACTGCGCCACGTCCCGAAGGACGGAATTGTACTGCCCTAGTCGATCCTCTCGACACGGACACGATCGATTCGCTGCCTCTCCATCGCGAGAACGGTGTAGCGGAAGTCGCCGTCGGTGATCTGATCCCCCTCGTCGGGGATGCGCCCGCACAGAGCCATGATGAACCCGCCCACCGTCGAATACGGGCCATCCGTGAGGTTGTAGTCGACCGCGAACTCCAGATCGTCGATGTCGAGGCGACCGTCAGCGACCCAGAGCCGTGGTCCGAGGGTCGTGACCGTCGGTGCACCCGGATCGAACTCGTCCTGGAGCTCACCGACGAGCTCGGCGACGAGGTCCTTGATCGTGACGATGCCTTCGACGCCTCCATGTTCGTCGACGACGACGGCCATCGCGTACCCACGAGCTCGCATGAGCCCGAGCGTGTCGAGGACCGACATCGTCTCCGGGACGTAGTTCGGCGGTCTGATGAGCCTCGACATGTCCGTCGCCCCGGCGTCGTGACGCTGGAGGAGGTCTTTCACGTGGATGATCCCGACGAGCTCGTCGAGATCCGACGCGGTCACGGGGAATCGGGAATGGCCGGTCTCGCTCACGGCGGCTCGAACAGCGTCACTCGTCAACGGCAGACCTATCGACACGATGTCCAGCCGTGGAGTCATGACCTCGCGCACGGCACGGTCAGCGAGGTGGAACAGTGCATCGATGATCTCGCGCTCGGCCTCGCGGATCTGACCTCCGCGTTGGCCGAGCGCCGCAAGGGCTCGTATGTCGTCCTCCGTGGGCCCAACCTCGGCGCCATCTGTCGGCACACCCATGATGCGGAGGATGCCGCGAGTGATGGCGGAGAAGAATGACGCGATCGGGGCGAGGACGATCGACATTCGAGAGACCGTCGGAGCCACCGCGAGGGAGAACCTCTCCGGATACCGGGCTGCGAGGGTCTTCGGGGTGATCTCGCCGAACACGAGGAGAACCGATGTCATCACGATCGTCGCGACCCACGGGCCCCACGTCTCCCCGATCAGGGAGATGAACAGGATCGTCGCGACGGACGCCGAGAGGATGTTCACGATGTTGTTCGCCACGAGGAGCGTCGAGAGCATCCGCGCAGGCTCGGATACGAGTTGTTCGAGCCGTCGCCCCCTGGGGCCGTCCTCGGCGAGCTGGTGGACCCGCTCCCGCGAGATGCCGATGAGGGCCGTCTCGGAGCCCGAGAAGAACCCGGACAGCGCCGTGCAGACTCCGAGTATCACGAGGTAGACGATCGTTTCGGCGTTCATGACCGCGGAGGCACCGGTGCCCCGGAACCTGAAGGTTCCGTATCCGGCATCACGGCCTCGACGACACCGCCAGGATGGCGGCGCGCACCTCGGATGCCGACGCGTCCCGGCCGATCCAGGTGTCTGCTCCTGCCCTTCGGGCGAGAAAGCTGTCTGCTTCACGATCGAGGATGATCGTGACAGGAATGGGGTCGCTCGACGTCTCTGCCCTCACGGCACGAGTCACCGCCATGGCGCCCATCGCACCGACCTGCATGTCGACGATCACCCTGTCGACTCCGTGCGCGCTCGCGGCAGCGGCGGCGCTCCCGGGTTCCGCGTGGTCGACGATCGTTACGTCAGCGCTCGAGAGGACGGCATGAACCCAGTCGATGACGGAGCGGCGGTCTGCGACGAGGAGGACGGTTGGCATGGCGTTCATCGTACCGGTTCCCCGGTGCCTCGCTGGAGTCGGGACGACGGTGCGTCACCCGCGTGTCGTGCGTACCCTTGCGCCGTGCGCATGCTCGGATCGACAGCCTTTGCCCTGATCGCTCTCGGGGCACTCACCGGCGGTGCCGCGCTTGCCCAGGCGGACGACGACCCGATCGTCGTGATCGAGATCGGTGGGTCGTTGGACCAGAGGCTCATCGACTTCGTGGTGGAGGCCATCGGAGCCGAGGATGCGCACGCATTCGTCCTGAAGGTCGACAGCCCAGGGGTGTCGTCCGGTGATGTCCAGGACCTCTACGACGCCCTCGTGGGTGCACCTGCACCGGTGATCACGTGGATCGGCCCGAGTCCGGCGGTCGCGTTCGGCGGGTCCGCCTACGTCGCGAACCACTCCGACGTCCGCTCGGCGGCACCCGGATCGTCCGTCGGTTACCTCGAACCGGCGGTCCACAGGGGATCCACGGCACCGGTGACGACCCTGCCGGGCCAGGACCCCACAGCATTCGAGGAGACGGTCGAAGACCTCTCGTCGGACGTCGTCATCGTCGGTGGATCGACCGCGACCGTGCCGGGGTTCGTGGATCGGCTCGATCCTGCCCTCGGACAGCTCATCGTGTCACTCGACGGAACGACGATCCATCGAGGCGACGTCACCTTCGAACTGTCCACGGCGCGCGTCGAGTCGATCGACGGCCAGGACGTCCTCGTGCCTGACCGCCAGGTCAGGTTCCTCGAGCGCGGCCTCCTCGATCGGTTCCTTCGTCTCGGCGCGTCCCCCGAGACGGCCTTCCTGTTCCTCGTGATCGGACTCGCATTCGCAGTGTTCGAGTTCTACGCCGCTGGCAGCGGCCTCATGGCATTCGTGGCGTCGCTTGCGCTCACGGTTTCCGGATACGGCCTCGCGACGCTCCCGATCAGGTGGCCTGCGGTGGTGATGGTGCTTGGCGGCATCGCGGTGATGGTGTGGGGGTTCGTCCTCAACAGGGTCGACTGGCGAGCACTCCTCGGCGTGGCACTGGTGCTGACGGGTGGGCTCACATTCACGACGACCGGCCCCGCCTATCCACCGGCAGCGTGGATGGTCATCGTTGCGACCGCCGCAGCCACCGTGTTCATCTGGTACTCGTTGACAACAGTTGTGCGGGCGAGGTTTGCGACGCCTACGGTGGGACGCGAGGAACTGCTCGGCAAGCGGTGCCTGGTCGTCGATACGCTCGACCCCCTCGGAGTCGTGGCCGTGGAAGGGGCGCGCTGGCGTGCCACCGCCGATCGTGGAGTCGAGATCACCGCAGGTGCCCCCGGCGAGATCGTGGGCGTCACGGGGCTGATCCTCGAGATCGACCCCGTTGTGGCCCCGCCTCGCAGACCCGACGGCTCCTCGTGAGACTGCGCACGTTTTCCACATTTCTCTGGACGAGTGGCGACGACCGGAGTAGGTTCGCTCGGTGACTGTGCTGGCGGCACATTCGCAGGCAGTTCGAGATAACCCCTATCGAAAGAGTCGGAGATGTCACTTGATCGTTCCTGGCAACCGGTAGCGCTCTGCAGCGGGAATCACTCGCACCTCTTCTTCCCCCCGAGCACGCAGGAACGAAAGGACGAGAGGGAACGACGAGAGATGCGAGCCAAGGCCGTGTGCCAGGTCTGCCCTGTCAAGTCCGAGTGCCGTGACTACGCCATGTCGATCCGCGAGCCGTACGGCATATGGGGTGGCCTCACAGAGATCGAACGTCGCCAGGCCCTCTCCAGGATGTACTGAGCGTCAGGTTCGCACGGACCGGCGGTCACCGCTGCGCCTCGTCCGCCCGATCGTGTCGAGCCACTCGAGAACCGGAACGGCCTGACGACGGGCCATCCCGAAGTGGTCGCGGAACTCGGACACGGTGAAGCCGTCCGGTAGCTCCGACACGCGGTCGCGAATGTCGGCGACCTGCGCCGCAGTGAAGGCGAGGTCATCGTCGATGCGCACGATGCGTCCCTCGCGGAGCAGGTGGTGAACGAGCTCTTCGCCGAGCCCGAGCGCCGACAGGCGCGGCACGTCGTATGACGCCTCGAGCACATCGCACGCCTCCTCGCAGCGCCTCCGGTCCTCGTCCGGGATGTTCACTGCGAAGGAGGAGAGCCGGATGTGAGCCGACGTGGCCACGATCCCATCGGCTCCGCCCACCACGGCATCGATGATGGAACCATCGACTCCGAGCGATGACGCCAGCTCCTGTTTCGGGATGCCTGGTCGGGCGGGATGCGCATCGTGGTAGGCAGCGGCACGGAGCATTGCGTCGTTGCGGAGTTCGTCCGCGGCACCGGATGACAACCGGAGGGATCCGGCCGGTACACCTCCCTCCGGCTCCGATCCGCCCGTGGCGGCAACGATGTCGTCCAGGCGCATGATGCGATGAACGTCGAGTAGCGCATCGGCGCGGCCCTCCGGGTTGGTCGCCGCAGCGCCCAGCCGCTCTACGTCGCGCACGGAAGGCCGAGTGGCGGGAATGGGATCGAGGACGATCCCACCCCCAACGACCGCCTTTCTGCCTGCGTCGCGAAGAATGACCCTGTCTCCCACGGTCGACGGCACGGGCTCGGCGGTGGTCACGATGAACGCGTCGGTGTCACTGATGCGGCGGATGGACGTTGGCCGCGACGCGGTCCCGATGTGCAGATGGAAGGCACCGCGATCGGGAATCGCATCGAATCGGCGGGTCGGCTGGAGGGTGATGAGCATGCGGTCGGTGACGGCCACGGAACCCCGAGACGCGATGAGTGAGCCCCTCTCGATGGCAGCTCCCGACCCGACGATGTTCAGGGCGGCGCGCATGCCGGTCCCGACGGTCATCGCGGGCTGGCCGTGGTGGTGGATACCGCGAACCCTCATATCACGGCCGTCGGGTTGTGATACCACGACATCGTCGATCGAAACCTCGCCGGATGCGACCGTTCCCGTGACGATCTGTCCTGCACCCGTCATCGAGAAGGAGCGATCCACCCACATCCTGAACGGACCCGACCTGTCGGCGGCCGACGAGTCGAGGGCCTCGGTGAGCCGCAAACGCAGGGCATCCAGTCCGTATCCGGTGACGGCGGACACCTCGACGATCGGCCACTTCTCGAGCCTCGTGCCCTCGATCTCATCCATCACCTCGAGCACCGCGAGCTCGACGGTGTCAGCGTCGGCGAGATCCACCCTGGTGAGCGCGATCACGCCGGTCGGAACGTCGAGCAGGTCGAGCACGGCTGCATGCTCCTCCGACTGTGGCATCCAGCCGCTGTCCGCTGCCACGACGAACATGGCGCAATCGAGTGCTCCGACACCGGCGAGCATGTTCTTGATGAACTTCTCGTGGCCGGGCACGTCGATGAACCCCACGTCGTGGCCCCCGATGGTCGCCCAAGCGAATCCGAGGTCGATCGTCAGGCCTCGCGCCTTCTCCTCCGCCCACCTGTCGGGATCGATCCCGGTCAGGGCGTGTACGAGCGTCGACTTGCCGTGGTCGACGTGACCTGCCGTTCCGATGATCGGCATCTCAGTCGGTCGCTGCCATCAGTGCGCTTCGAACGAGGTCGTCGTCCTCGGGAAGGACGGAGCGCAGGTCGATCAGAACGGCTCCGTCGCGCCGTGTCGAGACGACGGGGACAGGCGCACCGACGAGAGCCCTCCACAGCTCGTCGGCGGATCCATCGATGCGGATCAACGTGGTCGGGATGGTCCCTCCTGGCACCGACCCCGCACCGGGGACGGATTCGCCCGGAACGAGCTGGGCGCCGGCGATACCTGCAGCGACCAGCGCGGCCCTCTCCGTGATCGACTCGAGGGTGGCTGCCACCATTCTCCAGAAAGGGATCGAGCGAACCTGGTGACGGGCGTACAGCTCGAGCGTCGCTACCAGTGCCCCGATCGTGGGCCCGTCGAGCCTCACCGCCCGCGACATCGGATGGCGGTCCACCGCTTGAACCGCGACCCTCGTGCCGACGAGGATCCCCGCCTGGGGTCCGCCGAGCAGCTTGTCCCCGGAGAACAGGACGAGATCGGCACCGACCTCGACCGCTTGACGAACGCCCGGCTCGTTCGAAAGCCACTCGCGCGGTTGTTCACCGAGCCACGGTGCCGAGCTGTCGAGCAGTCCGCTGCCGACGTCATGGATGAACGGGATTCCATGGCGGTGGGCGAGGAGCGCTAGGTCACCGGCCGGCACGCCTTCTGTGAAGCCCTCCATCCGATAGTTCGAGGGGTGGACGGCGAGGATCGCATCGACAGATGCCGCTACGGCCTCGAAGTCGGACTTCCGGGTCCTGTTCGTGGTACCGACCTCGACGAGCTCGGCGCCCGTCACCGCCATCAGCTCCGGGAGACGGAACGAGCCACCGATCTCGATCAATTCGCCACGCGACACGGCGACCCTGCGTCCGGATCCCGCGATCGATGCGATCGCGACCATCAGCGCTCCTGCAGCGTTGTTGACGGCAAGGCCCGCCTCCGCTCCGGTCAGCGCGGACAGGAGCGGTGACAGGAAGTCATGGCGCTTGGCCCTTCGACCCGTCCGAAGATCGATCTCCACGTTGCCGGGGCGGACGGCCAGCTCCCGTGCGATGCCCGCGGCATCGGGATGCATGGGTGCCCGTCCGAGGTTCGTGTGCAGCAGCACGCCGGTTGCGTTGATGACAGCGACGGGACGCGCTGCGGTGATGTCGCCGAGGCGGAGTCTCGCTGACGATTCGGGGTCCTTGGTCCCACCCGCCGCCATCGCCTCCCTGCTCGCTGCGATCTCGACGCGACAGACAGCCACGACGATCGGCATCGGCAGATCGAAATCATCGATCAACCTCGAAGCGAGAGCGTCCGTCGATGGCAGATCACGGAGTGTCATGGGTATCCAGCGTACCGGGTGCGGGCTGCGCGATCCCCCGTCCGTCGCAGCGAAATGCGCCGTGGCGGCACTTCGGGACACCGACCCGGGATCATCGGCTACCTTCCCATGATGCGCATTCGTACATGGTTGTTCGCCGGATTCGTCATCGTGCCGGTCATCGAGATCGTGGTGTTCTACTTCGTCGGCACGCGGATCGGGATCTGGCCCACCCTCGCCCTGGTCATCACGACGGCGTTCCTGGGCTCCTGGCTCGTCGCCCGCCAGGGCCGCGAGACGTGGATCCGTTTCCGCAGCGAGGTCTCCAACGGCACCGTCCCCGCGGTCACGATCGTCCACGGCGCCTTGATCCTTGTCGCAGGTGCCCTCCTTCTGACGCCGGGCTTCCTCACCGACGCGGTCGGCTTCGCCCTCCTGATTCCCGCAGTTCGCGAGACGTTGCGGCGGTGGGGCGTCTCGCGTATGTCGTCTGGATGGATCGTCGCGAAGTGACCGGATACAGGCGCGCCTCGACCGTCTGCCTCGTGCGAGACGCGCCTGCCCTCGAGGTCCTCATGGTGCAACGGCCCAACACGTCGCGTTTCATGCCGGGAACGTGGGTGTTCCCCGGTGGAGCCGTCGACGCAGCGGACTCGGCCCCTCCGGAGTGCTTCGTCGCCTCAGACGCGTGGCGCACCGCCGCGTTGCGAGAGATGGCCGAGGAGGTCGGCCTCTGGATCACGACCGAGGGTGTCGTCGAGCGAGCCCCCGACGGGCACGCGTTCGACCGCGCCGGTGCGCTCGAGCTCCGGCTCGACGGTGACGCGCTGATCTACTTCGCCAACTGGATCACGCCTGAGGTCTTCCCGCTGAGGTTCGACACACGCTTCTACCTCGCAGTGGCGTCGGAGGGGGTGACGGGCTCCGTTGACGGGGACGAGCTCGTCGGCCTCGCGTGGGTGAGCCCGCGAATCGCCCTCGCAAGGGAGGAGGAGGCGTCGTGGGATGTCGCGTTCCCGACCCGCAAGGTTCTCGAGATGCTTGCATCCGAGCCGACCGCGGTGGCAGCCGCGTCGACGATGGCCATGATCCGAGATGTGGAGCCGATCCAGCCGAGGTTGTTCGTCTCCGACGATGAGGCTCGCATCGTCCTGCCGGACGAGGAACTCTATGGCGTCATCGAAGCGGACCAGAAGGATCCGGAGATCCTGTCCCGCCTCGCCGCGGTGATCGCTCGCGGGGGTCATCTGCCAGCGGAGTTCCGGAGCCGGTCGTGATCGAGCGGATCCTCGCGCCGAATCCGGGTCTCTACACGGGCCCCGGGACGAACACCTACCTCATGCGATCGGAGGGAGAGGTACTGATCATCGACCCCGGTCCGGTCATCGAGTCACATGCGGTCGCCATTCGGTCCGCTATTGGTGGGGACACCGCTGTCGGGGTCGTCGTCACGCACACTCACCCCGATCACGCCCCGCTCGCCAATCCCCTCGCGCGGCTCCTCGGGGTACCCGCCATCGGATTCGGGCCAGGGCCCGAATTCACACCCGACGTCCGCATCGCCGATGGCGGGACGATCGTCTACGGCACCGAGGACGTCACCGCGATCCACACCCCTGGTCACACACAGGACCACCTGTGCTTCCGCCACGGTGAGGTCCTCATGACCGGGGACCACATCATCGAGGGATCGACGGTGGTGATCGAAGATGCGACCGACTACCTCGAGAGCCTCTACAGAGTCTCGGAACTCGACATCTCGCGTATCGAGCCCGGCCACGGGAACGCCATCGACGACGCGGGGGCAGCGATCACCTCGTACATCGAACACAGGCTCGAGCGCGAACGGCAGCTGCTCGCAGCGATCCGAGCCGGCACTGCGACTGTCGGCGACCTCGTCGACGTCGTCTACGCGGGGATTCCCGAGGGTTTGCGCGATGCGGCTGCGCACCAGGTGCGCGTGCAACTCACCAAGCTTTCGAGGGATGGCGCGGTATGGTTCGTCGACGACCGAACGGAGCGAGCCAGGGTCCGCCTGAGATAGGGAAGTGATGCGGAACCGTTTCGTCATCGTCTCAGCCCTCGTTGCGGCACTCGCCGTGCCGACATTCTCGGCGGTCTTCTTGGCCGTTCCGGGCCTTGCCCAGGGAGAGCTCACAAGGGCTGACGTCGACGCAGCCCTCGAACGACGCCGTGCCGCGAGCGCATCGCTCGAGCAGCTCACCAGCCGCTTCGAGAAGGCCATGGCCGATGAGGAGATCCTCCGGGAGCGAATCTCCGATCTCGCCAGGGAGGTATCGCGCCTCGAACAGGAGATCGGAGCAAGGCGGGTCGAGGTTCGAGAGCTCGTCAAGGAGCGCTACATGGCGGGTGGCTCCACGGGTACGGAGCGAGTGTTCTCTGTCAGGACCTTCACCGACATCCCCGTCCAGACCCAGTACTTCGCCTTGATCAACGGACAGGACATCTCGATGCTGCGAGGGCTCGAGACTGCCGAGGCGCTCCACGTCGAGAACCAGGAGGTTCTCACCGTGAGCCTCAGCGACCAGCAGGACCTCGTCGACGAGCTCACGACCCTCGCGGCCGAACTCTCCCGAGCGCTCGGCGACGCCGACGCGGATTATGCGGCCGTGGCGGCAGCGTTCGAGGCCCAGGAAGCAGAGAGGATCCGACGCGAGGAGGAGCGCAGACGTCAGGAGGAGGAGGCCGCGCAGCGTGCCCGGGACGCGGCGGCGGCTGCGGCGGCAACGACGACACAGGCGACCACCGCCACGACCGTGGCAACTGTGACGACGGCCACGAATGCACCGGTGACCACGACGACGGTCGCGTCCGACGCCTCGACGACCACATCGGCGCCAGAGGCCACCACGACCACGATCCCGCCAACCCCACCACCCGTCGTGACAGACGGCAAGACATGTCCCGTCAACGCGGCGACATCGTTCTCCGATACCTGGGGTGCGCCGCGGTCGGGGGGGAGGTTCCACGAGGGTGTCGACATGGTCGCAGCACGCAACGCCCCGATCGTGGCGGTTGAGACGGGAACCGTCACTCGGACCTCGAACAGCTCCCTCGGCGGACTATCGATCTACCTCACCGGTGCCTCGGGGAGCCGGTACTACTACGCCCACCTCGAGTACATCGCGGACGGGATCAGGGGCGGCACGGCCGTATCCGTCGGGGATCTCCTCGGCGGGAACGGCTCGTCGGGGAACGCACCGGATTGGCTACCCCACCTCCACTTCCAGTACGCCCCTCCGGGCAGCGGATGGGTGAACCCGTATCCCCTCGCCAAGGCGCTGTGCGGATAGCCGCACTCGACCGCGGCGGAGGAGAACCCTGGCGCGTCGGGGCACTGACGTCAGGAACCGACAGTCAGACGTCAGCCGGTTCCTCGAGCTCCGCCAGGAGTGCTCCGATTCGTCCGACACACGAGTCGAGGGCGACCGGCGGCAGGATGGCCGTAATCCGGTCTGCCGCCTTGATGATCGCCTTCGCGGCTGGCGCTCCCGGATCGCCGAGGACGATGGGGATCCCGACATCGGCACCGGTTGCGACGCCCCGATCGATGGGGACCGACGCAAGGAGCGGGACTCCCAGGTCATCGGCGAGGGACTCACCACCACCGGAACCGAAGATGTCGAAGTGCTGGCCGTCTGGCGTCGTGAAGCCTGCCATGTTCTCGATCACGCCGACGATTGGCATGTGCGATCGTCGCGCCATGTCGGCGACTCGCGCGGCGACCCGCTGGGCAGCGAGCTGCGGAGTCGTGACGACCACCATCTCTGCCTGCGGAAGCATCCGTGCAAGCGCCATCTGCACGTCCCCCGTACCTGGCGGCATGTCGATCACGAGGTAGCCGAGGTCGGACGGCCACGCCACGTCGTGGAGGAACTGCTCGACCGCCTTCGACAGCATCAGACCCCGCCACATCAGCGCCGTGTCCTCGTCGTCGAGCATCAGGCCCGTCGAGACGAGGTGGATCCCGTGGGCGACCTCCGGGACGATCTTGCGGTCCTCGTTCGCCATCAGCCGCGCGCTACCCGCCCCCAGCATGCGAGGGGTCGAGAAGCCCCAGATGTCGGCGTCCATGAGGCCGACCGAATGGCCCATTGCCGAGATGGCGAGGGCGAGGTTCGTCGAGAGTGAGGACTTGCCGACGCCACCCTTGCCACTGCTGATGGCGATGACCCTGGTCGATGGGTTCACGGAGGTCGGTGTCGCGGTCTCTCGGGCCCGCATCCTTGCCCGCTCCATCAGTGTCGACCGCTGCTCCTGCGACATCACGGTTGTGCGGATCGCCACGGTTTCAACCCCCGGAAGTGCCCCCACCCGCCGTTCGATGTCGGACTCGATCTGGCCGCGCATCGGACACGAGGCAATCGTGAGCGCCAGGCCGACGGTGACCGCACCGTCGGCGATCGTGACGTCGCCGACCATGCCCAGGTCGACGATGTCCGCGTGCAGTTCCGGGTCGATGACACTGGCGAGTGTCGATCGGATGTCTGCTTCGCTGACCATGGCCCGAGGTTATCCGCCACCGGAGGCTCCACCCACGGATCGTGGAACGACGCTCGCAACAGGGGTATGCTCACACTCCCAACATCCCCGGAGGCACCATGACTGCCCAGGACACCACGAAGATCGAAGGCGTCACGCTGACGTCGGCAGCCGCAGCCAAGGTCAAGTCCCTCATCGAGGCCGAGGGGGCCGACATGGTCCTCAGGCTGGGCGTCAAGCGCGCCGGATGCTCCGGCTTCGCCTACGACATGTTCTTCGACTCCGTCGTCGACCCGACGGACATCGTCAGCGAGACCGATGGTGTCAGGGTCGTCGTCGACGCACAGAGCGTCGGGATGGTCGAAGGTGCCACGATCGACTTCAGCGACGGTGGGCTCCAGGGCGCTGGCTTCGCCATCGACAACCCGACTGCCACCGGTGGCTGCGGGTGTGGAAAGAGCTTCTGCTAGGGCGCGAGGTCCAGCCGTACACGCACCCTGATCGAATCGCCTACGACCCGCCCTCGGCAGACCATCGGTCTCCGAGACCCCAGCGAATCCGTCCTTGGTACGCTTCCTTCCATGCATTGAGCGGG